>JAJTHV010000238.1 GCA_021300095.1 Flammeovirgaceae bacterium
ACGAGCCCCCAATCCAAATTCCTTTTGAAGTTACAAACCGAAACAATGGACTCGATTCAGGTTCTTCTGAACTCAACGCGAATTGGATCGCTCAAAAATCTAGCCGCAGGTGAATATATAGTGAAAGTTACCAATGCACCTCTTGGCAGTGTAGGAATAAAGTTGATAGGCTATAAGAATTCAGCTCCCTATCATTCGGCTTTATTCACCGCTCAGAATCTCTCTATAAAACCGTATGCGCGAGAATACTATAATATATTGGCAGATGGGAGCGACTTTTTTCTCAATAAATTTTTCGTTCTGGATTTCGGAGATGCGAATATGAGTTTGCAGACCAGTCATCCGTACGTTAGCAACTCAGAGTTTAGTGCTACTTTGCTCGTGCCGATGATTGTAAGCAACACTAATTCTAATTTCTATTTTAGAGATGTAGCGATGGTGCAGCCATCTGCAGATGGTGTAAAGTTTGGCCAGCCTGAGTTTAAAGATTATGTGGTGGTAGAAGCAACGAAGGATGGGCTAACCTGGATTCCGTTAAAGGATGGGTATAGTTCCTCTTTGAACTCAAATTGGTTAACTGCTTTTAATGCCAACCAAACCGGAACCCCCGCATTGGAGATTAACCAAGAGATAAACATCCGCAACACATTTGCAGCAACTGATACGTTGTTGTTCCGTTTCCGCTTGAAATCAAACACAGACAATACAAACGGATGGGGTTGGTCTGTTGATAACATTTTCATTCAGCAAGCTCCAACGGGTGTGGAAGAAACCGGTGTGGTTAGTGAGGCAACTGTCTTCCCTAACCCGAGCAATGGAAAAGCAGTGATCCGCTATACGCTTCAGGAGAAATCAAGCGTAGCTTTTGCCATCACCGATGCGACCGGAAAAGTTATTCATACAACCGGCTCGCGCGAATTTGAAAAAGGAGATCACGATTATGAAGTTGACCTGACTGGTCAAGAAAACGGAATGTATCTCATTCAGTTAAAGACAAGTCACGGTAACAGAGCAATAAAGCTAGTAGTCAAAAGATAGTTATTGGTACCGATCAGGATTAAATGCTTCCATGGAAATGGACGTTTGATCCTGATCGATTATCTGCTGTACGAGTTTGCCGGTGCCAGGCGCCAAACTTAATCCCATCATGGCATGACCGGTGGCAATTGTTAGATTTTTTATCTTCTTGCTTTTCCCGATATAAGGAAGTCCATCAGGCGAACAAGGGCGTAGCCCATGCCATACATTGCTTTGAGCAGGCATGGCAATGTTCATCTCCGGATAATATTTTGGAATGGAATCGACAATCCCCTTTACCCGATTCATATTGATCGTATGATTCACTCCTGCTATTTCCATCGTGCCACCAAAGCGAATACTATCACCCATGGGAGTAACCGCTACGCGTGCTTCTAAAAAAATAGATGGTACCTGAATGTTTTTCTGAATTGGCGTAAGGAAGCTATATCCCTTTCCGGCTTGCATGGGCATATTGACATGCAGTTTCTTTCCGATGGCACCTGACCATGATCCGGAAGCCACTATCAGTTCATCAAATGAAAAACGTTCTGAAGAGGCAACCACTTCGCGTATCTGCTGGTTATCGACCACAAAATCGGTGATCGTTGTGTTCGTTAGAAACACCACTCCCTTTTCTTTTAAATAGGTAATCAACTGGCTCATCAACACCTGAGGCGTGAGGTGTGCATCTCCGGGAAAATATACTCCACCCCTCGCCTTCACTTTTACATTTGGTTCCAATTGCTGTACTTCGGAAGAAGATAATATGTGGGCATCAATGCCGTGCTTATTGGCAAAGTGGGCGGTCTCACTTTCTTCATGCTCAGCCTCTTTGGAGTGAAAGAGCATCAGCAATCCACGCTCGTGATATTCAAAATCGAATGGCAACTCTTTTGCCCATTGCTGATACATGGATTTGCTAAACAAACTTATTTCTTTCAAGGCAATTGCCGCATGTGCCACATGCTCTTTATTGGCATGTCTGTAAAAATGATAACCCCATTTTAACAGATCGCCATTCCATCTAGGTTTAACGTAAAACGGACTCGTTGAATTAAACATCCAGCGAATACCTTTGGATATCATGCCCGGAGATGCCAATGGAATCAAGTGACTCGGCACAATCATTCCCGCATTTCCGGTGGAGCAACTAATTTGCAAATCATCCTGATCAATAATGGTAACCTGATGCCCTGTCTTCTGTAAGTAGTAAGCCGAACTTAAACCAATAATTCCTCCTCCTATAATTCCTATTCGCATTCTATACCTTTTTACTTTTATTGAAATTTGCTACAGTACAAAATAGGTTAACAAGAAAATGATAATGAGAAAAATTGCCATATACTTTATCCATGGCGTTGCCTCTACAAATCCATACCCACAAATGGGGCATTCTTTGCTAGACGCATCGACATTCATGGCACAAGAAGGGCACTCTTTCTTTTTCATCTGCAAGTTAGATTACCTGAAAGCCATACGCGTATGGATCATCATCGGAATCGATCGTGATTGTATTGTGTCCGTAAATTTTGGCCCAGCCTTCAACAGAAGGAATAATCGCTGGCTTGCCATGTAGTTCTGTCTCTTCTTCAATGCGTCCAATAAACTTCGAACCGATGATGCTTTCATGAATAAATTCATCACCGTGCTTTAGCTTTCCTTTTGTGTACCATTGTGCCAAGCGTGCTGAAGTACCTGTTCCACAAGGAGAGCGATCAATGGCTTTGTCGCCATAGAAAACAGCATTGCGCGCAGTGGATGTTGGATCTATCACTTTGCCCGTCCACAAGATGTGACTGCATCCGTTAATGGTTGGATCATCGGGATGAACAAAGGTGTGCTTTTTGTTAATGTCTTTGCGGAGTTCTCTGCTCCAACTCACCAACTGATCGGCTGTATAATTTTCGATGCCTTTGAAGTTTTTTTGTGCATCAACAATCGCATAAAAATTCCCACCGTATGCTACATCTAAATTCAGTTCTCCTAAATCAGGGCACGTGGCTTGAATATTTTCAGCAGCCAGATAGGCTTTCACATTTCGAATCTTTACGGACTTTACTTTTTTCCCTTCTTGCTTGTATTCTATACGAACCAGCCCGGCTGGAACCTCGAGGTTCAAAATACCAGGCGTCTTGGGAATCACTAACCCTTCTTCAATGGCTATGGTTACTGTGCCGATGGTACCATGTCCGCACATCGGTAAACAGCCGCTTGTTTCGATGAACAAAACGCCTACGTCATTTTTCGGGTCGGATGGTGGATACAAAATACTTCCACTCATCATGTCATGGCCCCGGGGTTCAAACATCAGTCCTTTGCGAATCCAATCGTACTCACGCAAAAAATGCTGACGCTTCTCACTCATGTTTTTTCCTTGCAAAACAGGACCACCTTCTGCGACTACCCGCACCGGATTACCGCAGGTATGTGCATCTATACATTTAAAAACATTCATAAACTGTTGATCAGATTGCGGTTTAACAGTAGCGAACGGCTTCGCTAACTACTTCCTCCATTCATTATTATACAATCTCCAGATATTCATCGGATTTTCATCTTTCAATTCGACAGGCAAAAGTGATTGCGGGAAATTTTGAAATGATACCGGACGAACAAATCGTTTGATCGCATCTACTCCTACTGATGTAAAGCGCGAATCCGTTGTGGAGGGAAATGGTCCTCCATGTTGCATCGATGGGCAGACCTCCACACCGGTGGGCACACCATTGATGATTAAGCGGCCTGCCTTTTCTTGCAGTGATTGAAGTAAATCTGCATTTTGTGCGAGTTCATCTTCAACACCAACCACACTTGAAGTCAGTTGCCCCTTCAAATGATTGATGACCCGATGTAGTTCATTTTGATCTTTGCACTTTACGATCAAGGAATAAGGACCAAATACTTCTTCGGTGAGAAGTTCGTTTGATAAAAAATCCGTTGCCGATACGGAAGCCACCGCGGGCATGCCCGCTCTATTTTCTGAACCAGCAGAAGATTTTCCTTCCAACTTCACTCCGCGTTGCGCCAATGATTGCTTCAGTTTGGCAACATAATTAGCCGCGATGCCTTCGTGCAACATGGTGCCGACAGCACTTACTTCGATTCGGGCTGATAGCACCGCGATGAATTTTTCAAGAGATGGATTATCAATTGCCAAAATCAAACCAGGATTGGTACAAAACTGACCTACACCTAGTGTGATCGAAGATGCGAGCATCTCAGCCGTTTTTTCTGCTTGCTGTGAAAGCGAATCTGGTAAGAGAATCACAGGATTAATACTACTCATCTCGGCAAATACTGGAATTGGTTCGGGTCTGCGTTGCGCTAAATCATACAATACCTTTCCGCCTGCCAACGATCCGGTAAAGCCTACTCCTTTCGTCAACGGATGTTCGACTAATGCCTGACCAACTTCAAAACTCTTTCCATGGACATGTTGAAAAACATGTTCGCCTATTCCCGTTTTTTTTGCAGCACGATCAATGGCCTTCGCAACTAAGGTAGAAGTAGCTGCGTGAGCCGGATGGGCTTTCACGATCACGGTGCATCCGGCTGCTAATGCCGAAATGGTATCACCACCCGCAGTGGAATAAGCCAGCGGAAAGTTAGCCGCACCAAAAACAACAATCGGCCCAACTGGTACCAACATCTTTCGAATGTCGGGCTTGGGTGCAGGGGCACGATCAGGAAGAGCGGTATCGATTCGCGCTTCGACCCATGAGCCCTCTTCTACTAAATCGGCAAACATGCGACAATGGCCGGTGGTTCTTCCACGCTCGCCTACGATTCTTGCCTCTGGCAAATATGTTTCGCTCATGGCGGTGTTCACCAACTCATTGCCTAATGCTTCAATCTCATCGGCAATAGCGCGCAGAAACATCGCTTTCTTTTTACGGTCCGAATTTTTGTACGACATAAACGCTTCCTGCGATCGTAACACGGCAGCATTTATCTCGGGTAATGTAGTGTCGATGTATTCCATATCTTTTTTACTAAGCGTGGCTTGATTACAGGCTTGGTCTGTTTTTGATACCATCGCGGATGATCGCCAATACTCGCTCGCGTTCGTCACCAATTAAAGTCAAACGAGGAGCGCGAACATTTTCGGAACCGAGACCTACCTCCTGTTCTGCCAACTTGATGTATTGCACCAACTTTGGATGAATATCTAATTCCAATAAAGGCAAAAACCAGCGGTAGATTTTTAAGGCTTCCTCGGTTCGGTTGGCCTTGGTCAAACGATATATAGCAACGGTCTCTGCGGGAAAAGCACAAACCAAGCCGGCTACCCAGCCGTGTGCGCCCAACACCAATTCTTCCATGGCCAGTGTATCGACTCCACATAAAATTTTGAAACGATCGCCAAAGCGATTGATCATGCGTGTAACATTCGATACATCGCGTGTGGATTCTTTCACAGCCTGAATGTTTTTGCATGCAGCTAATTCACCAAACATATCGAGTGTCACTTCAATTTTATAATCTACCGGGTTATTGTAAACCATAATGGGCAGGCTAGTTGAATCAGCCACCGCTTTGTAATAGGCCACTGTTTCGCGGTGATCGGATTTGTAACGCATCGGTGGCAACATCATCAAACCTTTGGCACCACATCGTTCCGCTTCGTGCGCCAATTTCACGGCATCACGTGTGCTGCCTTCGGCTATATTCATTACGACAGGCACTTTGCCATTTACTTTTTCTACGGTAAAGCGGACCAATTCAAATTTTTCGTCATTCGATAATACACTGGCTTCCCCGAGGGTGCCACCGAGTATCACTCCGTCCACACCGGCACTTAACTGCGCTTGCAAATTTTTGTCAAACAATGGTAAATCCAACCGATCATCGGATGTAAACTTGGTAGTGAGTGCCGGGAAAACGCCTTTCCATTGAATATTCATAAAGTGGTTGATTAAGTAATGTAATGCACAAAGATAGGGTTGAACCCGCTGACGGTATTTGCAAAACATAGTTAGTATCTATACTATTTTGACATGTTTTATCTATTTATTATTGATATTTGAATCAAAATAGAATCAGATCTAAGGTAAATATGAAAGTCGTACCATTCAATGTACCTAAAACAGCACCGGAAGCATTCCGATTTCAAGAAGACATTCGGGAGCATTTTTATGACCAACTCCATCAGCACCCGGAGTTGCAATTGATGTTGATTTTAAAAGGAGAAGGCACGTTGGTGGCCGGAGATTACCTGGGTCGCTTTCAAGCCAATGACTTATTTATTATTGGCAGCGAACAACCCCATGTTTTCAGAAATGATGAAGTTTACTATCGCACGGGTAAATCAAAGAAGAAAGTGCATGCCCTTTCGTTGTACTTTCATCAGCAATATGTTGGTGATCACTTCTGGAACTTGACGGAGATGAAAGCTATTCGTGATTTCTTCAAGACTTCACTACGGGGCTATCGGGTGATGGGGCCCACAAAAGAAAGATTATCTCAAATCATTCTTGGTGTGAAGGGCAAAACCGGACTGGAGCGCCTACAGGTATTTACCGAATTATTTCAGGTGCTCACCCAATCGCGTCATTTGAAGGCGCTGAGTGTAACCGCGCCTTATGCTGTGAACCAGCCGGTAGAAGGAAAAAGAATGAATGCCATTTTGCAGTTTACTTTTAAAGAAAGTCATCGAAAAATATACTTGGAAGAAGTGGCAGAGATCGCACACTTATCGACTGAAGCCTTTTGCCGTTATTTCAAAATGCGCACGCAGAAAACCTATACTACTTTTTTGAATGAGGTACGTGTAAGCAATGCTTGTCGCTTGCTGATGAATCAGGAAATGTCGATTCAAGATGTGTGCTTTCAATCGGGCTTTACGAATATTTCTAATTTCAATCGGATCTTTAAGCGAGTAACGGGTAAATCGCCTTCCACGTATTTGAATGAGCAAAGTCTTAAAAGTGTGCGATGAATTAACATTGTTTGATGCGTGGGGTGCTGGCGCGGGCAAGTGATTGCAGCGAAAAGCCCACAGTGGCGCGCCTCGCGCCACGAGGACTTGTAGCGGAAAGCACGGTGGCCTTGCGCAGCTTGGCCATGCCCCATCAGATGCGAAAAGTTTTGGCTATTTTGCAACATAAACTATACGGCTATGGATGAATTGGAAGAGGGCAAGATTGAGAGACTTCGAAAAAAGATTGATTCGCTCATCTATAATCATGAGTTGCTCGAATCTGAAATTCAATCGCTGAAAAGAGAAATTGAAGGCCTTCGCTCGCCCGCGAAACCGAAAGAACCATCTGTTAACAAAATCACTGCGACTGCTGTGGTTGAGGAAAAAGTATCTTCGCCACCTGTAGTTCCACCATTGCCGCCATTTGAGATTAAGGAATTCAAGCCACAATGGCGACCCAAGCCAAGCGAAGAGAAAACACAGTGGGAAGAATTTATCGGAACGAATCTGTTGAATAAAATCGGCATTGTGATTTTGGTGATTGGTGTGAGCTATGGAGTGAAGTATTCGATCGATCACAATTTAATGAGCCCGATCACACGTGTGATCTTGGGATATGTTGCCGGATTAGCATTGGCAATTGTTGCGTTGCGAATAAAACCCAACTACAAAACATTTAGTGCGGTGTTATTGAGCGGTGGGATGTCTACGTTCTATTTTATTACCTATGCAGCTTATGACATTTTTGCTTTGATGCCACAGGAATTGGCCTTTGTGCTGATGGTGGTGTTTACAGGGTTTACTGTTTTTGCAGCTGTGCACTACGATCAAAAAGTGATCGCGATTATTGGATTGGTGGGTGCGTATGCGGTGCCGTTTTTATTGAGTGATGGATCGGGGCGTGTGGTTATTTTATTCTCCTATGTTACGATTGTAAACATTGGTATTCTCGTACTGGGCTTCAAGAAGGATTGGAAGTTGCTCTACTACCTTGCTTTTGGATTGACCTGGCTGATTTATGCAGCATGGTTTATAGACCGATTTGATGCCAATGAGCATTTGTGGATGAGTCTCAGTTTTGCATTAATCTACTTTGTGATTTTCTATGTAACTTTTTTGGCCTACAAATTAGTAAAGGCGGAAAACTTGCTGATGGATGATATTGCGATGCTGGTGTTCAACTCGTTTTTATTTTACACGTTCGGATATTCTGCCGTAGGTGATTATCCGAATGGGGACAACTATCTGGGAATTTTTACGGTATTTAATGCGGTGCTGCATTTTATTGCGTGTTTTATCATTTACAAAAAACAAGATGCTACCCGCGACACATTCTATTTAGTTGCAGGCATGGTGCTGGTGTTTTTAACGCTTGCTGTGCCCGTTCAGTTGGACGGTAATTGGGTGACGCTGACGTGGGCGGCTGAAGCATTTTTATTGTTTTGGATTGGCCGAACGAAACAACTGCGTGTGTACGAATGGTTGTCGTACGTTCTCATTCTGATTACTGCCGGTAGTCTTGCAGAAGACTGGAAAGTGTATAGCTATTATTCGGAAGATGAAGTGTCGAGAATGCTTCCATTCGTTAATATTTATTTGTTTACATCGCTTTTTGTATTGACGAGTTTTGGTTTGATTTTGAAGTTGAGTAGAAATGCGGAGTATCCGGAACCGAAAGGTTTGCTGCAACCGTATTTTACAATTGGGTTGAGTACGCTTTTGCTTTGCTTTTTATACATTAGTTTTTACCATGAGGTGAGCAACTATTGGCAAATGCGGTATTATCAATCGAGTTTGATGTTGCGACAAGGAGCAGATAATGCGTTTCCGGTTTTAGATATTGATCTACTTGAATTTAAAACGCTTTGGCTATTGATCTATTCTGCGGGATTCGGAATTGCGTTAACGTTGATAAACAAAAAATGGCTATTGAATCAGACATTGACACTCGCCCTCACAGGATATAATGCGTTTGTGCTTTTCTTGTTTATCATCAACGGCTTGCCAACTCTGGCCGATTTAAGAAGCAGTTACATTTTACAGACCGATGCTACCTACTTCTTCCGCGATGCATGGCACATTGCGATCCGTTACATTTCGTTGCTCGCCATCCTACCGCTAGTGTATTTGAATCGGCAACATCTCCGGCAAGCCATTTTTCCCTCCGCCATCAAACAAATTGAGGTTGTACTCTTTCACCTATTCACTCTGATTTTGTTGAGTAGCGAAGTGGTTCATTGGTTAGAACTTGCGGGAATTGATGAAAGCTTTAAACTGTCGTTGAGTATTTTATGGGGTGTTTATGCGCTTGCATTGATCGTGGTGGGACTGAAACAAACTGATAAGCAGCTCCGCACACTGGCGATTGTTTTGTTTGGCATTACATTGTTAAAGCTGTTCTTCTACGATATGGCAGACATGAGTACCATCGCCAAAACCATTGTGATGATCATATTGGGTGTGCTGTTACTGATCTCTTCTTTCTTGTATAATAAAGTAAAGAAAGTTACTGAAGCGAAGGTTGAGGATCAACAACCAAAGTTCGAATCAAATGAAGACAAAAATCTGTAAGATGAAAAAAGGCAACACCGTATACTCGCTGAAAATAACGCTAGTTTCGTTCTCGCTTTTAATGCTAGTGATTTCTGCGCAAGCGCAAACATCTTCTTTTTCTTACCGAAGAATGTTAACTGGAGTAGATAGTGCCGGCTGGTACAGCATTTCATTACCAAATGGTGTGTTCCGCAATTGCCGAACGGATTTCGCAGATCTGCGCATTTTACAAATTACTGGAACAGATACTACAGAAGCTCCGTATCTGCTAAAAGTGCAAGTGCCCATTCTTACAGAAGCAAAAGAACAACTGAGTGCCTTTAACCTTACTAAGAAGGACGGGAAGCAATACCTATCTTTTGAATTAAAGAAAGACCAGTTCGTCAACGAAATTGACTTATCGTTTCTCGAAGAGAATTACGATGGAATTGTAACCTTGGCCGGCAGCGAAGATCAAAAAGAATGGTTTGAAGTGGATCGACAGCGGATCATTTCCATTCAAAACGAGAACATGCAGTTTACTTCTGCCACACTTACTTTTTCAAAAATTCACTACCGATTTCTTCGGTTGGAGTTGGCGTGCGACCGGCCGCTTACTTTTCAGTCGGCCTCTTTTAAAAATCAATTAATCGAACCGGGTATTTTTTCTTTGCCCGCACTTACGTGGAATACAACTCATTTAAAATCAAAAGGACAAACGGTGGTAGCGATCGATTTGAAGGAATACCAATTGATCAATTACTTCAGCGTGGTGATGAATGAAGGCAACGATTTTTACAGGGCCTTCCGTCTGGAGCGATTAGTCGATAGCACGAAAACACAAAAGGGCTGGGAGTTTTTTTATGATGAACTGGCCAGAGGATATATCACTTCATTTACAGCCAATGAATTCAACTTTGGCTATGCGCCTGCTCAAAAACTGCGGCTCACGATTTACAATGGAGACAATCTTCCCATCAATGTTCAATCGATGGTAGTACATTCTCCACAAGTGAAGTTAACTGCTAGAATGAAAAATGGAGATACATCGTTTCTCTACTATGGCAACGAGCGTCTTTCAGCACCTCAATATGATCTCGTTTTGTTCAAAGATAAGATTCCTGTTCCGAAGAAAAATCTGGAACTAGCCACTGAAGAAAGATTAAAAGCTGAAACGGTGAAGCCTTCTGCATTGATCGTAAATCAAATCTGGTTGTGGGTCATCATGGGTGTAGTGATAGCTGTGTTGGGCTACTTTACGCTAAAGATGATGAAGGCGAAATAATCATTTACTTAAGCCCGCTTCAATTCAAACACAGTAATTTCCGGTGGCATGCCTACGCGTCCCGGATAACCGAGGTATCCAAAGCCGCGGTTGACATAGAGATATTGATTTTCTTCCTGATACAATCCGCCCCATTGCTTGTATACATGTTGCACGGGCGTCCATGTAAAGTCACCAATATTAACACCAAACTGTGCTCCGTGCGTATGGCCGGAGAAAGTAACATCAATGTCTTTATAGGTAGGACGAATCTGCGCATCCCAATGCGTAGGATCGTGCGACAGCAACAACTTTACCGCTGCTTCTTCGCTTCCGCGATATGCTTCATCCAGCTTTCCGTGTTTTGAAAAACGTGTACCCCAATTTTCAACGCCCAAGATAGCGAGCTTCTCTCCGCCTTGTTCAAGGAATCGGTTTTCGTTCATTAGCAAATCAAAGCCAAGCTCTTTGTGAGCCGCAATTAATTCAGCGAAATTCCGCTGCTTCATTTCTTTTGTTGTCCATGCTTTGTAATCGCCATAGTCGTGATTGCCGGTGATGGAGAATACACCCAGCGGTGCTTTAAGCTTATCAAATACTTCGATGTAGGGTTTTACTTCCGGAGTTTCGTTGTTGACTAAATCACCGGTAAAAAAAATCACATCGGGCTTTTCGGCCAAGATCATTTCCACACCACCTTTCACAGCGGTTTTATTCCAAAAGCTGCCCGAGTGAATATCTGAAATTTGTGCGATGCGTATTCCATCAAAGGCTTTGGGTAAGTTAGGCAGCTTGATGGCGACTTTGCGTACGCGGTAATCGTGTGCACCTGAAATGATTCCATAGGCAAATGCACCAAGCGGAACGGATGCAGCAATCATTGCCGTGCGGGACAAAAACTCTGAACGAGATAATACTTCTCCCGCTGTAGAAGCAGGAGTACTTTTCTGAAAATGTGAAATAAACCAACGAACGCCTCGTTGTACATCATCTATTAGTAGGAAGAGAATACCGATCACCTTCGAAAAATAGACTGCTACGATTCCAGTGATAACCCAATTGCGAAAATTGGCGCTGTACTTATAAGGATCATCGAATGCCCACCAAAACAATACGGCAACACAAAGAATGGTTGGAATCCAAAAACCATAGCGAAAAACACTTTTCCACAACGATGACCAATTTTTACTGACTACCAATATGCCTTGAAAAAAGTAGTAGTCTAACAACAGAAAGATAATGGTGAAGACAAATATGGTCATAAGTCGTGCGGTCATAATGAAAAAGTCATCTTACAACCATAGTCGTAAGATGACTTCTTTTAATCTATTTTTCTTCAATCAATGTGCATCCGTTTGAAGATGTGCCATAGGCTTCTTCAGCAACCTCATTTTTAATCGTGCTACCAATAAATACATTACCGGTACAAGGAATAATGTGAGGAACGTTCCGAAGATCAAACCAAAGATCATTGTCCACGAAAGAGGTCCCCAGAATGCCACGTTATCACCACCAAAGAAAATGTGTGGATTGAAATCAGTGAATAATGTCACGAAGTCGATGTTCAAACCAATTGCCAAAGGAACAAGGCCTAAGGTAGCTGCCATGGCAGTCAACAACACAGGTGTCATACGGGTTTTAGCTGCTTCGATGATGGCCGCTTTCAACTCTACTCCCTGCGACAAGAGTAAGTCGGTGAATTCCACCAGAAGAATTCCATTACGCACCACAATTCCCGCCAAGGCCATGATACCGATACCTGACATTACAATGGATATTTCCATTTTGAAGAGCGAGAAGCCAATCAACACACCAATGATACTGAATAAAATTTCCATTAAGATAATTACCGGCTTGCTGGTTGAGTTGAATTGAATCACTAATATCATCAATATCAAGCCAAACGCGGACATTCCAGCAACTCCCAAGAAATCAATCGTCTCTTGTTGTTGCTCTTGTTCGCCCGTCATTTTGATTTCGACACCATCCGGATTGGAGAATGATTTCAGGCTTTCTTGAATTTGCGCCACCACTTCGTTCGGATTGAAGTCGGCCAATACGTTGGATGATAAGGTGATCACACGCTTCTGATCAATGCGCTTGATACCTGCATAGCTGTTGCTATATTCAATCGAAGCTACGGCAGACATCGGCACCTGGCGAACCGCTCCACCCATGCTCATATCACGGAAAGTGATTGGCATATTCATCAACGTGTTGATATTGTTGCGCTGATCTTCTCTTACACGCATCTGAATTGGGTAGTCATCATTGTCATCGCGGAATTTGGAAACCTCCGCACCATTAATGGCGTTGCGAAGCGCCAAACCAATAGTTCCTGTAGCAATGCCTTCACGGTTCGCTTTCTCGCGATCAATCTTGATCGTAATTTCAGGTTTATCGCTTTGGAAATCAGACTTCAAATCTTCCACTCCCGGAATTTGCAAAGCATC
>JAJTHV010000281.1 GCA_021300095.1 Flammeovirgaceae bacterium
AGCGCTGGCCTTTCGGTGTTTTTTTCCATGGCAAAACAGATACTTTTTCACCTTTTAGGAATTTGATTTTTTTTGGGGATTTCATGGGGAAGTTGGTTTAATTAATAATAATACATACTGTTCAATTCATAATAGTAGCCTGTTATAGTGAAGATAGTCAGTTGATGTCTTTTTTTTCGACCAGAAGATACCAGTTGTTTTCAATCGGCAAGTAACCTTGTTCATAACAATAATAGTATATCGCGCCATCTTTGGTTTTGTATACATTGGTAAAATAGGCAAAATCAAATCCCTTTTGCAATAGTTTATCGCGACTCATTTTCGTTTTTCCAGTCGGATTACTTTCCATTAGAATCCGTCTGTTTTTACGAAGCGTATAATTTACGTTTCGCATATAGTTCGTATCGTTACCATTCAGCCGATTATTAAAAGAAACCCTGCATTGATCGCTACAGAATTTTTTATCAGCTCTGCCACTCATCCGTCCACCACACTCTAAACATGTTTTTTCGGTTAATTGAGCCATAATTGCCGATTGTAAACGTTTACAAGCGAATATAATCGAAAGTAACTGACTAACCTACGACTATACTGTATTTTACATTTCACCTTTGTATCGTCAATGACTGATCCCCACAGGTATTGGCAAAATCAAATCATTATTAACCAATAAAACTTAAAATTATGAAAAGTTTAAGAAACACCGTGCAGTTGATTGGGCGCTTAGGTAAGGACCCAGAAGTAAAAGAGTTCAACAAATCGAAAAAAGCAAGTTTTACCATCGCTACCACGGATGTGTACAAGAACCAGAAAGGCGCAAAGGTAGAAGATACCCAATGGCATAACATCGTTATTTGGGGGGCATTGGCAGGGGTAGCCGAAAAGTATTTGAAGAAAGGCATGGAAGTATGTGTGGAAGGTAAATTGGTACACCGCAATTATGAAACCGACAAAGGGGAAAAGAAATACATCACCGAAATCAATGTGAACGATTTGGTGATGTTTGGTAAGCAGGATTAACGGGCACAAGCCAAATGATAGAAAGGCCACCTTCGGGTGGCCTTTTTTTGTCTCCTTTTAAGAATGAGGCCTTTTAAGTAGCTTTAGATTCAATTGAATTGGTAATCTAATTTTGCACTGTATGCGTCTATTGCTGGTATTGGGGGTATGGGGCATTGTGTTTATTCAAACGTGCTATGCGCAGAAAATCAATGGCAAAGTTATTGACGCCAAGTCATCCGAGGTTTTGCCGGGAGCCAATGTATTTATCAACCAAACTACCATTGGTATAGTAACCTTAGGTACTGGCGATTTTGAACTTCCCTTTAACCAGGAACCTGGCGAATATGAATTGGTCATTTCTTTTGTGGGCTATTTGCCTTTAGTGACAAAAGTTTCCTGGAATCAGCAAAATGTGAATGTTGGCGTATTGAAATTAGTTCCATCGGAACAAGAATTGAAGCAGATCGATATTGCTGGCACACGCGACACGGAGTGGGAAAAGAAATTGAAGCGCTTCAATAAAGTGTTTTTAGGCAGTGATAAACAAGCAACTCAATGTAAAATCCTCAACCCGTGGGTAATAGATTTTGAGGAAACGGGTAATGCCAACGAATTGCGCGCCAAAGCTTCTGAGCCGATAGAAATTATAAACAATGCGCTCGGATATCAAGTGGTTTTTTATCTGGCCAACCTTTGGTCTACCAAAGACGGCTATATCATAGCCGGAAATGCTCGATTTTCTGAATTGAATAGCAAAGACTCCAAGCAGATTAGGAAATGGAAAGAAGCCCGTAAAAAAGCATACCTCCGTTCTACACATCATTTATTTCGATCTATGATAGAGAATCGAATAAAAGGCGAAGGTTTTCGATTATACACAGCGGCTGCCGGATACAAAAACAGTACTACGCGCTCGGATTTGTTTTATTCTGAGTTGGGTAAATCCGTTGTTCCATACGATACAGCAGGTATTGTATTTCGAAATCTGGCCAACGACACCTATGTAATTTCACTCAATGGATCCGTTGAAGTTCATTACCTGCTGGAAGCACCGAACCTACCACTTTATGCAGATGTTTATGGCTCTGTTAGTTGGATTAGCCTGAACCGTGGATCTGTAACGGTCAATAAAGATGGATTTCCGCTCAACCCAACAGATGTAGTTGTTTCAGGGGATATGAGTGCTGACCGGGTCGCTAAAATGTTGCCTTTGGATTACCGGCCAGACGGTGTAAAGTCGGCTCATCCTGAGTTGTATGATTGGTCGCGGTTTCAAGAGCAGATTTACGTGCATACCGATAAGCCTTATTACTACATCGGAGATACCATTTGGATGAAAGGATATGTAGGCTACAGTCAGCCAATGTGGAGAGACTCACTCAGCCGAACGGCTTATGTTGAGTTGGTAGACCGAACCAACCAGCTTATTGTTGCCAGTAAGATTGTAAAATTAGACAGCGGCCTTTTTTTTAATGAGTTGGTGATTCCAACGGTGCCTGAGACCCGAAACTATTACTTGCGGGTATATACTAATCTCAATCGAAATTTTGGCGACAACACGCTTTACGTAAAGCCAATTCCTATTCTCTATTCTACAGAATATCTAAAATTGGAGCAAGTTATTGAACCTGTTGCCAAGCCAGTTGGTATTTCTTTAGAACCTATCACTTTAAATCCAATTCCCGGAAAACCCTTTGAGTTACTATTGCAAACCAATGACCAACAGAATGAACCAGTGGCTTCTCATTTTTCAGTATCAGTGACAGATATGACCAAGGTTGCGCCTATTCAGGTAGGCGACCCAATTCAAAAAGCATTAAGTGTGAATGATCCAATTTTAAAACCGTTTAAAAAGGTGTTGGATTACCCGATTGAGTATGGGATTAGTTTTTCTGTAAAGCCGCAGGGAATAAGCAAAACCACGGGCGTCTATCAGATCGTTCAGGTGGATCAAGCTAACTTTACTCTGGCTGACCTCACTTCGGATGGATTAGTTCACATTAAAGGATTGGTATTCTATGATACCGGACGGTTTGTAATTCAACACATGGAAGGCAAAAAAAGCGATCAAGTAAAGTACAACCTTGCAAAGCGGGCGGTAGTGCCCATCTCTTTTCAAGATGTGGATTTAAAGTTGAAGAGAGAGCGGCTGGAAGCCGGACAAGGAAACAATTTAACTGAAGAACAGCTGCGCAATACCAAAGTGTTGAGAGATGTTCAGGTGAAAGCGAATCGCACCACCATTGAAAAACCTTTAGACCGTGTGGAAAGACCGTTTGGTAAACCGGATTATATAATTACGAGACAACAATTAAATACCAGCTATGGCAACCTCCTACAAACGTTGCCCGGAAAAGTTCCTGGGCTGATTGTTCGGCAGGGCAGTAATCCCAATGGAGGTATTGAATGGTTTGTATACTTGGCAAAAGGCGGTGAGTCGAGTTCGGTATTAAATCCAGCTGAAGTTTTAGTGACCATAAACGATGTGGTTGTTACTGGCAAGCCTGAACAAATCCTGTCTGCCATTGATCCAAATTCGGTGGAGACCATCGAGGTGAAAACAGGTGTAAATGTGCTCTACGGATCATTGGGAGGAAACGGAATCTTGGCCGTTTATACCCGCAAGGATTTCGAATCTAATGTTGGGAAACCGGAATTGGTTACTGCCTTGCGAGTTCCGGGTTATGCAAAGCCCAAGCCATTTAAGCAACGACTTACTAGTGTGCCGGCCACTGTTTATTGGAATCCCTGGATGAAGACGAACGCAGCGGATGGAAAAGCGATTATCAAATTCAATGCGCCATTGTTTTCCGGAAAGTATCGGATTGTGGTAGAAGGCATCAATTCGCTGGGAGAGCCTTTTTCTATTCAAAAGATATTTGAAATTGTTGAATAAGTGAAAATGATATTTCAGAAACCAATGAAAATGGCTGACTCCATTCGTTTGATGATAGCTTTCATTTGTATCATCACTTTGCAGTCTTCTTCCTTGACGGTGGCAGAGCCAGCTTTGATGAAAGGAATGGTCGATCGTCATAATTATTGGCGGGCGAAGGTAGGAACACCTCCATTGGTTTGGTCAGACAAACTTGCTGACTTTGCGCAGGCATGGGCGAATGAACTGGCGCGAAAAGGATGTGCCATGAAGCATCGCCCGTCAAAAGGTAAATGGAATGGCTCTGCCTACGGTGAAAACATTTATTGGTCTTCCGGATTGAAGAACCAGCCTACAGACGTGGTAGACGCGTGGGCATCTGAAATTGTTTATTACGATTCCATTTCAGGTAAATGTAAGAATGGTGTGTGCGGGCACTATACGCAATTGATTTGGAAAAAGACCACCGAGGTAGGTTGTGGCATGGCAAAATGCGGCAATCAGGAAATCTGGGTGTGCAATTACAATCCACCCGGCAATTATATCGGCCAGAAGCCGTATTAAAAAAGGTCTGAATTGCTCCAGACCTTTTCATTTATCTTTCTTACAAATAAATTATTTCAATTCAGAGAAGTCGAAAGATGTCTCCAAAAACTTCGTATTAAACTTTCCGGATCTGAAGGTAGCATTGTCCATCAATTTCAAATGGAAAGGTATAGTTGTTTTCACGCCTTCAATTACAAACTCACTCAAAGCACGCTTCATGCGGGTAATTACCTCTTCACGCGATTGACCACTTACAATTAGTTTGGCGATCATAGAGTCGTAATTCGGAGGAATGGTGTAGCCGGAATAAACGTGGCTATCGATCCGCACTCCGTGTCCACCTGGCATGTGGATGTTGGTGATTTTGCCCGGAGAAGGACGGAATCCGTTGGCCGGATCTTCTGCATTGATACGGCATTCCATCGCGTATAGATTAGGGTAGTAGTTATTCCCTGATATAGGTACACCAGCCGCCACTTTGATTTGTTCTTTGATCAAATCGTAATCCGTTACTTCTTCCGTGATCGGGTGCTCCACTTGAATACGGGTATTCATTTCCATGAAATAGAAATCTCCGTATTTGTCCACTAAAAACTCGATTGTTCCTACGCCTTCATAGTTTATGGCTTTCGCTCCCTGGATGGCAGCCTGCCCCATTTTTTCGCGTAGCTCTTGCGAAACAATAGGAGAGGGGGTTTCTTCCACCAGCTTTTGATGTCTTCGCTGAATAGAGCAATCACGTTCAGATAAGTGACATGCTTTACCGTATTGATCGCCTACCACCTGAATTTCAATGTGGCGAGGCTCTTCAATAAATTTCTCTAAATACAAACCATCATTTCCAAATGAGGCAGCCGCTTCGCGCTTGGCATCATCCCATGCTTTACGGAATTCGCTTTCATCGTTGATGATACGCATACCCTTTCCGCCACCTCCAGCTGTTGCTTTTACAATCACCGGAAACTTGATTTTCTTAGCCAGTTCAATACCTTGTTCAACTGATTCCAACAAACCTTCTGAACCGGGAATGCAAGGCACGCCCGCTTTCTTCATCGTGTCCTTGGCGGTGATTTTGTCACCCATCAGTTTGATCATCTCAGGAGTGGGGCCAATGAATTTAATTCCGTATTCATGACACACAGCAGAGAACTCGGCATTCTCAGATAAAAAACCGTAACCTGGGTGAATGGCATCGGCATTGGTAATTTCCGCAGCCGAAATGATGCGAGGAATATTTAAATATGACTCTTTGCTCGGAGCGGCTCCAATACATACGGCCTCATCGGCAAAGCGGACGTGTAAACTTTCACGATCAGCAGTTGAATAGACAGCCACCGTTTTGATGTCCATCTCTTTGCAGGTGCGAATAACGCGCAGGGCAATTTCGCCACGATTGGCAATCAATATTTTTTTAAACATAAGTACTGCGTTAGATTTTTTGATTGGAGATGAACCATGCACCCAATGTGCCCTGGCATCTTACTTCTTAAATCTTAAATTGAATTAATCGGGTTCAACTACAAAAAGCACCTGATCGTATTCTACCGGAGAAGAATTTTCGACCATTACTTTTACGATTGTTCCAGATACCTCGGATTCGATCTCGTTGAAGAGCTTCATAGCCTCAATGATACAAACCGTTTGTCCTTTGGTAACTTTATCGCCCACCGAAACAAATGGAGGTGAATCGGGATTGGAAGTTCTGTAGAATGTTCCGATCATCGGAGATTTGATCTCTAATCCTTTTACCGCAGCAGCAGCAGGCTTCTCAGCCTTTGGCGTTTGTGCAGCCGGTGAAACGGCCGGAGCAGCAACTGCAGCCGGTGCTGCAATCACAGGAGCTGCCATAACGGGAGCCGCAGACTTCATTACCTTCTGATCGGGTTCGCGCTTCACATGAAGCTTTAATTCTTTGGTTTCAATGTCCACTTCATTTAAGCCAGATTGCGCAATGAAGTCGATAAGGTCGCGTATCTCGTTCGTTTTCATTTCTGATTGGGTTTGAGTTGCTGGTTTTTTTATTCCGTTACCTTTTGTTCCAATTTCTTTCTTCGTAGCCATAGGGTTGGTTATTTAACGCGTTCAACGTACTCACCGGTGCTGGTCTTGATTTTGATGTTATCTCCGGTGTTGATGAATAAGGGCACACGAATTTCTGCTCCGGTTTCTATGGTTGCTGCTTTGAGTGTGCGTGTAGCGGTATCGCCTTGCACACCGGGTTCGGTATAGGTTACCACAAAGTTCACATGAGCTGGTGCTTCTGCCGTGATAGGGTCTGTTCCATTCTCAAAGGCAATTAGTAGGGTAACACCTTCTTTGATATAGTTGACAGAATCCCCCAATAATACTTTGTCCAAATAAATTTGCTCGAATGTGGCATTGTCCATACACACTAAGCTGTCGCCATCTTGATAGAGATATTGATATTCTTTGGTTTCTACACGAAGTTGTTCAATTGCATCTCCGGGGCGGAAACGGTTTTCTACAATTTTTCCGGTGCGCAAGCTTCTCATTTTTAATTGATAAAAAGCGCGAAGGTTCCCCGGGGTTCTGTGTTGCATTTCTTCTACTTGCACCACTTCACCGTTGTAGCGCACATAACTTCCTTTGTTTAAATCAGATACAGTTGCCATTGGTAATTCTCAATTTATAGTTCAGGTATTTGTTACTTAATTATTTGGGATCGTAGGCCCACTTCACGTAAACCGAGCCCCATGTAAAACCGCCACCAAATGCGGCAATCAATAGATTATCGCCTTTCTTTAGTTGCTTTTCATAATCCCAGAGTAGCAATGGAATGGTACCACCGGTGGTATTTCCGTAGCGCTCAATGTTCATCATTACTTTTTCTTCTGCAATGCCCACGCGCGAAGCGGTGGCATCGATGATGCGTTTATTGGCCTGGTGGGGCACCAACCAGTTGATATTGTCCTTATTCAAATGATTGCGTTCGGCTACTTGTGCGGCTACATCGGCCATATTGGTTACAGCAAATTTGTACACCGAAGAGCCCTCCTGATAGACATAGTGCAATCGCTTATCCACCGATTCTTGCGAAGCGGGTATTCTGCTGCCTCCGGCCTTCATGTGCAAAAAGGTTTCGCCACTGCCATCGCTGCGCAGCATGTAGTCAATTATTCCTACATCTTCAGTGGTAGGTTCCAGCAAAACACATCCAGCCCCATCGCCAAAGATGATGCAGGTAGTGCGATCGGTATAATCTAAGATGGCCGACATTTTATCACCACCAATCACAATCACTTTTTTGTATCTGCCCGCTTCAATAAAGCTTGCTCCAGTGGTTAATCCATAAATGAATCCGGAACAGGCTGCACCCATGTCGTAGCTAAATGCATTGGTAGCGCCTACAGCAGTAGCAACAATGTTGGCAGAGGCAGGGAAAGTCATGTCTGCGGTAATCGTAGCAAAAATGATCAAGTCAATTTCAGCGGGATTGGTGTTGGTTTTCGCCAAAAGATCTTTCACGGCTTCAATGGCCATAACCGATACGCCCTGATTTTCGCCTTTTAGAATTCTGCGTTCTTTGATACCGGTGCGCGAGGTGATCCACTCATCGGTGGTCTCTACCATTTTCTCTAGCTCTTTGTTGGTGAGAATGTAGTCGGGCACATATCCGCCCACACCAGTAATCGCTGCTCTAATTTTACTCATAATTTCTTGTTCCGTTCACCGGACGACTAAAAAAGCAAATGCCCAGTTGGTGAAACCGGGCATTTATTTAAACACACTTAGTACGTTTTGCCTTGATGGGCAATATTAAAATCACACTTTAAACAGATGGTCAATGACTTAATCATTTGGGCTGTTTACGCCACTTCCTTTTCCATTACTACATTTCCTTTGTAGTACAGTTTACCTTCGTGCCAATGCGCACGGTGTGGCAAATGGCTTTCTCCGGTTGTTGGATCCATCGAGAATTGTTTAGCTACCGCTTTGTAATGCGTTCTTCTTTTATCTCTGCGGGTTTTCGAGGTTTTTCGTTTGGGATTTGGCATAACCTATCTTGTTTATTTACTATTGTTTTAACTTTTTTAACACTTCCCAGCGAGGGTCAATGGCTGATTCGTCTTTTTCAGTTTGATAAATCAGTTTACCCTCTTCTTCATTTGCGTCCTCATCTTCTTCGAATCGCGGATGAATTTTCTTGATCGGAATATCCAATACAATAAACTCATACATCAATTGTCCCACATCGAGCACGTCCTGATCGTGCGGGATGATGATGATCTCATCACTGATTTCTTCGGCCACTTCGCCATATTTGAAAATTACCTTTTTGGAAATTTCCATTATGTGCTCGAACGGATCCAGACTACGGTCGCAAATCAAGTGCGCTTTACCCTGAATATCAAAATCAGCTTCAATGAGCGTTTCCCTTTTGTTAAGAATAACTTTCGCGTTAAAATCTCCGCCCGAAACAACCTCTTGACCATACTTTGCGAAGAATGTTTCGCCTAGCTGGAACTCGAAAGAGTGCTCTTTCTTGCTTAATCCTAAAATATTTACACTAAAATCATTCACCCCAAAGGGCTTTTAAAATGAGGGGCAAATTTATCAGGAATTATTGAATTTATGGCCCTTCCGATGGGTTTTTTGATGGGGCGGGTAAGTAAACAAGGCGGTCTGTTTAATAAAAATCTGCAAAAACCACTGTTTTTATATCATTCAGCGGCTTTTTGCCAAAGTTATCCACAAAATAATCGACTACGTTTTTTTTGAATCCCAGCTTAATGGCGATGCTTTTACAGAAGATTAGCTCGCTTTCAAATAGTTTTTGGTCGGCATGCATCAATTCCATGCAAGCCATTAAATAGTCAAACTTTTGATCATCAGACAGCGCACCCAGGGTATCAATTGGCTCTGGATTTCGAATCAGCGCGTTTACTTCCGGTTCTGAAAAATTCTTATCAGCTGCAATTTTGAATATCATTTCCCGCTCCGATTTAGCAAAGTGCTTGTCGGCTTCTGCCAATTGGATTAAAATGTTAAGCTTTTTCTTCGTTACGATGTCCATTGGATAGGTGTACATGATTTCAAAACTAGTAAAGCATTGAAAATTAAGTACATAAATGATTTATAGTAGCAATTCAGCCGCCAAAGCCTCAATTATGTTCGACCAGTTGTTCTTGCCTGTTCTTTACTATATCGCATGCGGTGTAGATGGCTTGACGTAAAGATGATTCATCAGCCAGGTTTTTGCCCGCAATGTTATAAGCAGTTCCATGATCGGGCGAAGTACGCACCACCGGTAATCCGGCTGTGAAATTTACTCCGTCTTCGAAGGCCAATGTTTTAAAGGCCACCAGCCCTTGATCGTGATACATCGCTAAAATTCCATCATACTTTACATGCTGATGAGCGGCAAAGAAGCCATCGGCAGCGTAGGGTCCGAAAATGACCTTGCCTTTATTTTTTAAATCAGCAATAACCGGTCGGATTACATCATTTTCTTCGGACCCGAGAAGTCCTTCATCGCCTGCATGGGGATTTAGACCCAGAACAGCAATTTTAGGCTTGCTGATAAGAAAGTCTTTCTTCAGCGACATTTCTAACAATCGTATTTTTAATTCCACTCGTTCTTTTGTAATCAACGAGGCAATCTCTTTGATAGACACATGTTCTGTGACTAAACCCACGCGTAGGTTATTGCCAACCATCAGCATGAGGCTTTCTCCGGCTCCAAATGTTTCGGTCAGGTATTCAGTGTGGCCGCGGTAGGGAAATTCTTCACCATGAATGGTATTCTTATCGATGGGCCCCGTTACAATCGCGTCCAGCATTCCTTCTTTAGCATCTTCTACCACTTGCTTTAATGCGAGCAAAGCACCACGCCCGGCTTGTTTCGATGGCTGCCCCGGCACAATTTCAATGGCTTCTTCCCAACAGTTGACAACATTTACCGCTTTTGGAAAAAATTGCCCTCTGGTTTTTACCTGACTGTAGTTGAATTCTTCCATACTCATCAATTTGCGATAGTAGGACAACACGCGGGTAGATCCGTAAACAACCGGAGTAATCATGCTCATCAACCGATTGTCAGTTAGTGCCTTGATCACTACTTCAGGACCAATTCCATTGAGGTCGCCCAGCGTAATTCCGATTCGTGGTTTTTCGATAGCCATGTGAAGATTAAAAATTTAAACCCAAATGAGGCAATAGATTATTCTATTGTTTAATTACGGTTAAAGGTAATCAATTCCATCACTTTTGATTCAACCAAAATACGGAATTGACAACCAATCTTATTTATATATCTGAATAAACACGCTACAATTCACCAAGTATTCTTGAACTTTGCGGCAACAGTGGAATTATGGTTCGACCTAAAAAATTTCTGGGCCAACATTTTTTGAAGGATCAGAATATTGCTGCAAAAATTGTGGAGGCACTTCGGCTGACCGGTGAACAGCAGCAGGTAATTGAGATCGGACCCGGCACCGGTGTGCTCACGCAATTTCTGGCAAGTAATCAACAGATTGATCTGAAGTTGATTGAAATCGATCGCGAATCAGTAGCTTATTTAAAAGATCATTATCCAAGATTGCAAACGAATATTATTGAGGGCGATTTTTTAGAATTGGATCTTTCTGAATTGGCCTCAGAATATTTGATCATTGGCAATTTTCCCTACAACATTTCATCGCAGATTTTCTTTCGGATTTTGGAAGAACGTGCACGTGTAAAACAAGTGGTGTGCATGTTGCAAAAAGAAGTGGCCGACCGCATTGCCGAAAAGGAGGGAACCAAAACGTATGGGATACTGAGTGTTTTATTGCAGGCCTATTATGACATAGAATATCTTTTTAAAGTGCCGCCAGGAGTTTTTCATCCACCGCCCAAAGTGATGTCGGCTGTGATTCGGCTTACACGAAACAACCGAAAAACACTTGGATGCAGCGAGGACTTGTTTCAACGCGTGGTGAAGCAATCGTTTCAAAACAGACGGAAGACCTTGCGAAACGCACTCAAACCTCTAAATTTGGACGCCTCGATTGTGGCCTTGCCATTGTTGGATAATAGAGCAGAGCAACTTTCAGTCGAGCAGTTTATTGATCTTACTAAACTAATTGAAGCAAAAGGGTGAAGGAATTTGTTGAATTTGAATTGACGAAAGAATTTCGTGATCGCTTTCAACTAGCGCTGGACGAGCGTGATGGCACATTCATATTCGAAAGTTTAAATGAGGTTAATCCCGCTGATATCACTTCTTTGTTGTATGAATTTAACAGCGAAGAATCGAAATATGTGCTGGATTTATTGCCGCTCGAAACTCGCTCTAAAATCATCAACGATCTGGATTCGGATACCCGTAAGAAATTTCTTCAGATTTATGAATTGCCTGAGTTGACCGAGATTGTCAATCAATTGGATTCAGATGATGCAGCTGATATTTTAAATGAATTGCCGATAAAAACCAGTGAGAGCATTATTGCTGGACTGGAGGTAGACTTGAAAGTACAGGTAATCGACCTGCTCCGCTACGAAGAAAATGTAGCCGGAGGTTTGATGGCGAAAGAATTGATCAAAGCCCGAGATAACTGGACAGTCGTACAGTGTGTGGAAGAGATTCGAAAACAGGCCGAAAATGTATCGAAGTTTTATGCAGTCTATGTAGTAGATGATCACGACAAGTTGCTGGGGCGAGTGGCACTACAAAAATTGATTCTCACTGACCCCAAAACAATTGTAAAGGATATTTATGACGATGATGTGGTTTCCGTAGAAACCTATCAGGAAGATACGGAAGTAGCAGAGGTGATGAAGAAATACGATTTGGAATCCGTTCCGGTTGTAAATGTCAATGGCCAGTTGGTTGGCCGGATTACAATTGATGACGTAGTGGATGTGATTACCGAACAAGCCGAGGAGGAGCGACAAATCATGTCGGGTATTACTGAGGACGTAGAAGAGGATGATACCGTCTGGAAAAATACACGAGCTCGCTTGCCCTGGTTGCTGATAGGAGTTTTTGGTGGTATGTTGAGCGCACGCTTCATGGGATTTTTTGAACCAGAGATGGCCAAATTTACGGCCATCGCTTTTTTTGTCCCTTTAATTCAGGCCACCGGAGGTAATGTGGGCATTCAATCATCTTCATTGGTGGTGCAAAGTTTAGTCAATCCCAGCTTTGTAGACGAAGGTTTGATGAAAAGGCTTTCGAAGGTTTTTAGTGTAGCGCTG
>JAJTHV010000396.1 GCA_021300095.1 Flammeovirgaceae bacterium
CGTGAGTTGAAATAAAGTATTCTAAGATAGATAAACCTTCACGGAAGTTTGATAATACAGGATTCTCAATAATGGAAGCAGTTGTATCACCGGCCTTTTGAGGCTTAGCCATCAAACCACGCATTCCACTTAATTGTTTAATTTGTTCCTTACTACCACGAGCTCCAGAATCAAGCATCATAAACACCGGATTAAATCCTTGGCGGTCTGAGCTTAATTTATCCAACACTTGTTTTGTTACTTTAGAGTTGGCGTGTGTCCAGATATCGATAATTTGATTGTAACGCTCATTATTAGTAATAAAACCCATGTTATAGTTACTAATAACTTCATCTACCTGAACTCTTGATTCAGCAATGATCTTCATTTTTTCTGCAGGGATTTGAATATCTCCTAAGTTAAATGATAAACCACCTTTAAACGCTGTACGGAATCCTAATTCTTTAATATCATCTAAGAATTTCGCAGTCTTCGCCTGACCTGCATACTTAAACACATCGGCAATGATGGTTTGCAGTTTTTTCTTGGTCAACAATTCATCTACGAAACCTACTTCTTCGGGAATTACCTGATTGAAGATTACGCGACCCGTTACAGTCTCGATCATCTTTCTGGTAACATCACCCGTCTTCTTATCTTTTACATTGGCTTTTACCTTGATAATGGCATGCTTCGAAAGTTTGCCTTCGTTATAGGCAATTACCACTTCTTCAGCTGAGTAGAAAGTTTTGCCTTCACCCATTTCGCCTTTTCTGCCTTTTGTCAAATAATACAAGCCCAACACCATGTCCTGAGAAGGTACTGTGATAGGAGCACCGTTGGCAGGGTTCAAAATGTTGTGTGATGAAAGCATCAATAAAGAAGCTTCCAAAATTGCTTCCTGACCCAATGGAATGTGAACAGCCATCTGGTCACCGTCAAAGTCAGCGTTGAACGCAGTACAAACTAACGGATGCAATTGGATCGCTTTTCCTTCTATCAACTTTGGTTGGAATGCTTGAATACCTAATCTGTGAAGAGTTGGGGCACGGTTCAAAAGAACAGGATGTCCTTTCAATACGTTTTCCAAAATATCCCAAACTACAGGATCTTTTCTATCAACGATTTTCTTTGCTGATTTTACAGTCTTCACAATACCTCTTTCGATCAGCTTGCGAATGATAAATGGCTTGAATAATTCGGCAGCCATATCTTTTGGCAGACCGCACTCATGCAGTTTCAATTCAGGTCCTACCACAATTACAGAACGACCAGAATAGTCAACGCGCTTACCCAACAAGTTTTGACGGAAACGACCTTGCTTACCTTTGAGCATATCGCTCAATGATTTCAATGCACGGTTACCATCTGAACGAACGGCATTCACTTTACGTGAGTTGTCGAACAAGGAGTCAACGGCTTCCTGAAGCATGCGCTTTTCGTTACGCAAAATCACCTCAGGAGCTTTAATATCAATCAATCTCTTCAGACGGTTGTTACGAATAATAACGCGTCTGTAAAGATCATTCAAATCAGAAGTAGCAAAACGACCGCCATCCAAAGGCACAAGAGGACGTAACTCCGGTGGAATTACAGGAACCATCTTGATAGTCATCCACTGTGGTTTGTTTTCTACGCGTGTGTTTGCATCGCGGAAAGCTTCCACCACTTTCAAGCGCTTCAAAGCTTCTGCCTTACGTTGTTGTGATGTATCTGTCGCAGCCTGATGACGAAGTTCGTATGAAAGCTCATCCAACTTCACGCGGCTTAATAACATTTCCAAAGCATCAGCACCCATCTTCGCGATGAATTTCTTCGGATCGCTGTCATCCAGCAATTGGTTTTCGCGAGGAAGTTTGTCAACGATATCGAGGTATTCTTCTTCTGTCAAGAAATCCAAACGGTTTACACCATCTTCTTCCTTAATACCAGGAGCGATAACTACATATCTTTCATAATAAATGATTTGATCCAACTTCTTCGTTGGCAAACCAAGTAAGTATCCGATTTTATTCGGCAATGAACGGAAATACCAGATGTGAGCAACCGGCACCACCAATTCGATGTGACCCATGCGCTCGCGTCTTACTTTCTTCTCGGTAACTTCTACACCGCAACGATCGCAGATAATTCCTTTGTAGCGAATACGCTTATATTTTCCGCAATGACATTCCCAATCCTTTACCGGTCCGAAAATCCGCTCGCAGAACAAACCGCCCATTTCAGGCTTGTACGTTCTGTAGTTAATGGTTTCAGGCTGGGTGATCTCACCGTGCGAGCTTTCCAAAATTGACTCCGGAGAAGCTAAGCTGATGGTGATTTTAGAGAAGTCGTTGTTGATCTTTTTATTTTTTCTGAAAGACATGCTTATTGAGTTTTCAGTTAACTATTTCATTTATGAGTCCATCGTCAGTAGTCAATAGTCAATGGTACTAATGACCAGTGACTATCAACCATCGACAATTTAATCCATCGTGATCTCTAATGCGAGACCGCGCAATTCGTGTACCAATACGTTGAACGATTCAGGGATATTCGGCTTGCGCATATTTTCGCCTTTTACAATGGCTTCGTATGCTTTTGCAAGACCGATCACGTCATCCGACTTAATCGTCAAAATCTCCTGCAGGATATGAGAAGCACCGAATGCTTCAATCGCCCACACCTCCATCTCACCGAAACGCTGACCACCAAATTGAGCTTTACCACCCAATGGTTGTTGCGTAATCAATGAATATGGTCCGATAGAACGCGCGTGCATCTTATCGTCAACCAAGTGGCCCAGTTTAAGCATGTAAGCCATACCTACTGTTACAGGCTGATCGAACTTCTGTCCAGTCAATCCGTCAAACAAATAAGTTCTACCAAACTCTGGCAATCCTGCTTCTGTCAATTCTGCGGAAACCTGATCAAGCGATGCACCATCAAAAATTGGAGTAGCATACTTGCGACCCAATCTCTTACCGGCCCATGCCAATACGGTTTCGTAAATCTGACCCAAGTTCATACGCGAAGGTACACCCAGCGGGTTCAAGCAAATATCTACCGGAGTTCCATCTTCCAGGAATGGCATGTCTTCTTCACGAACAATACGAGCTACAACACCCTTATTACCGTGGCGACCCGCCATCTTATCTCCTACTTTCAATTTGCGTTTCTTCGCAATGTAAACTTTCGCTAACTGCACAATACCGGTAGGCAATTCGTCTCCTACTTCTAATGTGAAACGCTCTCTCTTGAATGTTCCGGAGATCACGTTGCGCTTATTCAGGTAGTTCTTCACTAACTCAGCTACTGCATCGTTGGTTGCATCATCGGTAGTCCAGCTATCCAAGCTGATGTCGACAATCAAGTTCACTTCTTCAGGAACACTGTAATTGCTTTCATCGCGGTAGATGTTCTTATCCGGGAACAAATTGCTTTCGATCACTTTGCTGGTGAACTTCACGCCTTTGCTGATTAATTCATCACCAAATTTGTGCTTCACGCCCTGGCTGGTTTTTCCAGTCAAAAGGGTTGTCAGCTTTTTGATCATCTCGTTCTTTAGATCCGTTAG
>JAJTHV010000314.1 GCA_021300095.1 Flammeovirgaceae bacterium
CAATATCTCGAACCCCTACTTGTTCCCAAATTTCAGTATCAAAAGAGTTTAAACTTGAATCGAGTTCTTCGGTGGCAGAATTTGGGAAATTGCAAGCCAAGAGAGTCACAGTTAAACTAAAAAAGAAGTATATTTTTTTCATGTTAGAATAATAGGGTATATGCAATTAGATAAAAAATAAGTTAATTGGAAATAACCATGCTGACGATAGGTTGATGTTACTGATCACAATCACTATACCTTTCCAAAAAAAGTTGTCGCGCTTGGAGGCTACGATCTTTAGGGTTTCTACTTTCATTTAGAAAAATCTGTTTACTACTTCACTTTTCGAACAATTTCAAAATCAACCCAATAAATATTTCCTTGATTGTTTAGCGACTGACTTGAAAGATTTCTGACGGTTGCATAATCGGTTTTGGTCGTAAATGATTTCACAGGATTATAGCGTGTGCTAGTGAAGAACAGCTTTTTTCCATCGGGGCTTACGTACGGACAGTACTCTAAATATTTGGAATTCATTTCTGTAAGGCATTTTGCCGGTTGCCATTTACCAGCGCTATTTTTTACGCTTATGTAAAGATCACCACCACCAGCATCGTCTCTCCTACCAAAGCAGGTGAACAAAATATAGTCCTCATCAGGGCTTACAAATGCATTGAACTCGTCCACTTTAGAGTTGACAGCGGAATCCAGCGGCTGTGGAGTTTGATATTTGTTCTCTTTCCACTCGGCACAATAAATATCTTCACGACCTATGCCCCGCCCTTGATAGCTTGCAGTGAAAAATAAGTTGCCTGTTTTTGTTATTGACGGATAGAACTCATCCTCCGCAGTGTTGATAGGCGCGCCTAAATTGACGGGTGTACTCCAGCCATTTATTTCACGCGTTACTTTCCAGATATCGAAATCTTTTGGTTCCGTTCCGCTAACGGGTCTGTTCGATGCGAAGTAAAGTGTCTTTCCATCTGCGCTAAAGGTGGGCTCCAGGTCGCTGTACATTCCCGCAAAAGAAACTACTTCCGGTTTTGTCCATTCTCCGGATTTTAATTTTTTACAAAATACAATAGTTTGAAAGTCGCTGCGAGGCGATGCAATGGTAAAGTATATCTCCTTCTCATCAGGCGAAATCGCAAAGTCTCGTTCGTTGATAGGAGTTGATATAAAGCCATCTGCAAACAGACTGAGTTGATTTGGGGCTTTGTCTAAACTGAACTTGTTGGGTTGTGCATACCCGACAGTTGTGGAAAGTACTAGTAATGACAGAATCTTCTTCACTTATTTATTGATTAGTTTCTTATAATCAGTTTAGACCTACTAAACAGGGTCGCTATTCATGCGACCCCGTTACTAGCGTTAAACGCGCAATCAGTAATTAGTATTGGTAACTGGCACGCTCGTTCCAGAAGGTGGATTTAAAACAATCTCGTCAGCAGGAATATCCCAGTAGTCGAGGAAATTGTAATTTACAGTAGCATTGGTATAATTCGTGCCTCCATTTCTAACAAACTGACCAAAGACGCCACCGCCTAAACTTTTGTCATACGACCAGCCCCACCGTCTATTATCATAAAAAGAAAGTCCTCTAAAAATTAGTGAGATACGCCTCTCGCTAACTAGCTCATTTAAAGCCGGAACAAGTGCGATTCCTGAGCCTGCCAAAGGGGCCAATCCTGCACCCTGCGCAACTCTAACTTGATCGATCAAAATAAGACCATCATTAATACTGCCAGTTCGGATGTTAGCCTCTGCAGCCATCAACGCATTTTCTTCCCAGCTACCTGCTATTACAACCTCATACGCACCTGCTGTTCTACTTGCCAACACTTTAACACCCACTGCGCCAGCACCACCGTTTCTCAAGGTGTATCTAGTACTATAAACATAATTATCAGTATAGGTAGAGGTAGTGCTGAAGTTATTAGCAAACCTCGCATCAATTATAACACCAAGATTGTCCTTTTTAAAGTACTGTAAAAATCGCTCGCTGATTTTAAAGGTGGCAGTTGAAGCATTTGTAGCTGTCTGAGCGGCAACGTTACCTGCGTTAGCGGAAAATATAGTTGTTGACCCCACATCGGTACTTCTTGCGGTGAAAATTTTATCGCCAGGTTGAACTCCATCTGTCGTAAGTGCTTTTACATTATTCCAATCAGCAACAGTCATTGGGGTCATTAAACTCTTTGTTATAACTGCATTTGGGTTGCCATTTACAAAAGGTGATAGCTTATTGACCACTATGTTTCTTGCGAGCATCGTATTGATATTTCTAATCCATTCAGCAGTAGTGAGAACACCTCCATTGCCAACTTTGCACACGGCTGGTATCAAACTACCAAGCATTGCTGAGTATTGAGCGTTGTTAGTGATTGCTTGCAGCGTTGTCTTAGCCAAATTAAAAAAGCTGTCTGACTCGGCAATTATCGCTTCTTTAGAAACATAATCTCTACTAACCTTCGAACTTAAAGATGTCTCCGGACTAATTTCATTGTTAATCAATCCGGCTACGTACATAGAACCAATGGATGCGTATGCGTAGCCTTTCCACCAATAGCACCATGCTTTTATTGTGTTTACCTTGGTTGCTTTATCAGACCCTGATGCATAAATTATTCGGTCAGCATTCGCTAGGATTTGATTGCATGCGTTGATTAACGCATACATATGTGCCCATTGATAATACAGCGCATTATTGCCCGCACCGGTTGCGGCCCTATTGTTAAATGTTCTAATAATATTGACTTGAGACGTTGGATTTGAAAGTGTGGTGCCATTTCCAAGATCAACATTTGCAGGTTGCCCTATATTGGTAATTTGATTGTTTGCCGCACTCGCACCAACGTTATCAGCGAGTAATTCATGGTAGCCCCAAGGAAGTGAAAAATAGCTGTTGCCCAACCAATTCGATCCCCTGCTAAAACCATTGCCGTAGGTTGTCCCTTGAATGAATGAAACAAAACTTTCCTCGTCAACCACACTTCCAAGAAGAGTTGGTGAATTGGGATTCTGAACGTCCAGTTCATTCTGGCATGCAATTGGGCCGAGTAACAATGTGGTTACTAATAGGCCTGTAATAAATAGAGTCTTTTTCATTTTAGTTTCTTTTAGCATTTGTTTTTAAAAACCAATGTTAAGCCCAACCTGATAGGATCTTACATTCGGAAGGGTGCTGTTATCTACACCTCTATCGAAGGCAGAATTAGCTTGTGCCGCAGAACTGATCTCGGGATCATAGCCAGTATATTTGGTAAAGGTCAAGAGGTTTCTACCCGTTAACACAACTTGAAGTTTCTTAAAATTATTCAGTTTAAAGGCTCTTGCTAAATCAAATCCTACCGAGATGTTACGCAGTCTAACAAACGATGCATCTTCGAGAAAATAATCTTTCGTGGCGTTGTTACCTGGGCCAAATAGAGTACCAAAAAGGTTTTGGTAAGCACTGGCATAGTAGGCAGTATAGGCGGCAGTGGTACCATTTATGCTAACGGGTTGCTGAAAATCTGAGTGAATCCCATCTCTATACATCCATTCTCTAGTTTGATTATATAGTTTGCTTCCCTGAATCCAATCAAACTGAAACGAAAAAGTTAAGAAATCTTTATAGCTCAACGAATTGATAAATGCGATATTAAAGTCCGGGTTGGGATGTGCCAACGGAACTTGCTCATTGCTAAACTGTATTTGGTAGGTGGTTTTATCAACAACTCTTCCGTCAACAATTTGATAATTGCCTTCGTTTGCTGGGCTGATAAAACGCGTTCCATCTTTCCTAGTCGCATCTAATCTCGTCAATGCTTTATAGCCATAAATCTGGCCGATTGCAGCACCTGGTGTCAATACTAAAGAGGTACTCCCAGCAGTAGATGTTAAGATAATATCAGCATTTCCTTTGATTGCATCTATTTTCGAAAACTGATGGCCAAAGTTTGTAGTCAAATCCCATTTTATGCTCGACCCACTATAGACCGGAAGATTCAATGAAAATTGGAATCCACTGGAAGACATGGTCAACGCATTGGTAAGGAAATTCGGAGTGCCTGAAGATGGCGCAAGGTTTACAGCGAATATAACATCGTCACTTGTTCTTGACCAATACGTAGCCGATCCATTAATGCTCTTAAACCAAGTTCCACCAGTACCCTGAATCGTAAAGTCTGTTCCAAATTCAGTTTCAGTCGTAACCTCCACTTTCAAATTTGGATTCTGAAGATTTGACGCAGCTTGCGCTGCACTTCCATTTCCTGGAATTGTAAATGCAGTGCGCCCACCGATGTTAGCCGGATCCAAAATAGGAAAGCGATCAAAAGGAGCGGGTTGAATACCTGCTTGTCCGTACGCTGCTCTAAGTTTAAAATAAGGTAGTACTTCGTGCAATTTACTTTCCTTCCAAAATGTAGATGGAAGTACATAGACGTCAGCATGAGGAAACGTAAATGGGGTACCACCTTTCCCAAATGCAGAGGACCAATCACTGCGGAAGCCAGCCGTCAAACCACCAAAATCCCCGTAATCAATTTTTTGATTTACTAAATATCCGTAGGTAACAAAAGTTTCGACCAAATCAGTAGTTACTGACAGTGACCCAGCGTTTGTAACTCGAATCGGTGGGTAAAGACCCAGACCAGCTCCGTAGCTCTGATATTCGGTATATTCTCTTTTGCGGTAATCAAAACCGACCTGAGTACTTAAAGAGATCGGTAGACTAAATCCAAAATCCTCTTGCAGGTCGGATCTAAAATAACCATTGGCCAAAAAGTTTTGGAACGTATTTCCATATTGATCATTTATAATTTCTCCTCGGTTATCAGCAGCATATATTCCATAATAGTTAGGATCATAAACAACAGAATTCAAATTACCCGATTGATTGAAATACGTTCTTCTGGCGCTTTCACTTCGATAATTATACCCATACTTCGCATTGACCTCAAAAAATTTGTTGATGGTATAATTCAGTTCTAGGTTCTGAAGAATATCTACCTTCTCACCTTTTGCTTGAGAATACTGTTGAAAATAATAGGGATTACCCGCATTTACGCTCAAAAAGTCAGCAACCTGATAGAAGGGATAGTTCCCATCCGGCATTCTACGAGTGAGGTCGAAAAAAGGAGCTGTATTTAAAAATGCAAAAACAGAACCAACATTACCTCCTGTTTCACCTCTACCAAAATCCGCACCTCCAGGTCCACCAAGCCCCGGAGTCAATGTATTTAAAGTATAAATGGCTTGAGTAACCGATCTAAGTTTAAGTCCCTTGAGTAATTCGAATCCAACATTTATGGTTGCATTGGTACGATCAATAGCGCCATTCTGTAAAACGGGGCTTGTTGTTTTGTTGTGCGACAGTGTCAACGAGAAATCATTTTTATCAGAACCTCCAGAAAAATTAATGCTATTGTTCCAAGTTGAGCCGGTTTTGAAAACTTGGCTAAAATGATCGTAATATTTCAGGTTTGCATTATAGGGTTTGTTGTTAATATTTCTAGGATCCAAGTTTGAATACCTTGAATCCCCACCCACACCTCGTGGGTTGGGTGCGCCAGGTCCACCACCAAATTCATAAGAAATTCCCTCAATAGCTCCATAATCGGTGTAGGCTAACGGTTGCCCGGTGACCACATCAATGATGTTGTTGTTCGCGTCTGTTAGATAGGGATGAAGACTTGCCTTTCTAACATTACCTACATTTAAAAATTCATTTTGAGCATAGCTGCTAGAGAAATTTACTTGTAGCTTACCTTGCTTACCACGCTTTGTGAACACCTGAATAACACCATTGGCACCTTGTGCCCCATATATTGATGCGGAAGCCGCACCTTGCACAACTTCAATTCTTTCCACATTGCTGAGGTCTAGTGAATTTAAATCTGTCGCTCCTAATTGAACACCGTCCACCATAATCAATGGTTTTGTTCCACCTTGAGCACTATTAATTCCTCTCAACAAAATGTTAACCGGATCACCCGGGTTTCCACTGATAGACGAAATTTGAGCTCCAGCAATCTTCCCAACTAGCGCCTGATCGATTGATGCTGTCGGTACCGATGGCATGTTATCGCTAGTAATTGATTCAACAGAAATCCCCAACTTCTTCTTATCAGTTGCTACACCTGAACCAGTAACCACAATCTCTGATAGTTGAGTAACATCCAATCCCAACTGCACATCAATAACTGATCTTTCTCCTACTGGAACTTCCGATGTCTTCAATCCAATAAAAGAAAAAACTAAGCTCCCGCCTGATGAAGGTATATTTAGTGAATACTTTCCATCTGAATCAGTAACGGTTCCATTTGTTGTTCCCTTTAAAACAACATTCACACCAGGCAAGGCAGAACCGTCTTCCAAGGACGACACCTTACCTGTAATCACACGTTCTTGTGCCCAAGCACTGAGCACAAAACAAAGCGAGAAGCACATTAGTAAAAACTTCTTCATGATTTTTGGTTTAGTTTATTAATTTTGAAAAAGCTCCTTTCAGCGCTTAGAATAATGCTTCGAGTTAATACTCTCATCATTCACTTTATTCGCTTTAGAGGTAAGCGAAACCAAGTAGCATGAAAGATATTTCCTGAACAATCGTTGGCAGCATACAGTATTATTTAGTCAATGAATTGCCATCTTTCGTCAGCTAGCCTAATTGGTAAAAGTGTATTTTAAAAAACAAGAAGAGACTAGTGAAATCGACATACTATCAATTGTGTACTAACTCGCACAAGTTCTATGTTGTTGAATTACCCACAAACAAGTTATCAGCCAACAGTTTTGGCACACATGAAATCATGCTTAGTATTGATCTGGAATTCTTTGAGCGGCATCTGGCATTGAGAAGGTATTTCTGATAATTACATGATTATGAATCTCACTTGCGTAAATTGATTCAAAAAGTCGGACATAAGGCAAATGGAAGTAACAGAAAGAGAAGACTATCTACCTATATCCAAGGAGGAAGTATTGGCCCGAGTCAATACCAAAATAAAGAGTTATAGAAAAGACTGGATTAAGTCCATGGCGCGGGAAGACTTTATCGAGTATGATAAAGTAAAAATAAAGGAAGACACCGTTTCGATCGGCAGATCTTATCGATCGAAACAACCAAGCGGTGGCATTTTCATAAAAGTGGAGAGCCACCCTCAAGGATCCATTTTAAAAACAAAAATCTATATCTACACAGACACATCAAATTTCTTCAAATACTTTTTGGGAGGCTTGGTGCTTTTGGTAAGTATTCTAGTTCAATTGTGGGAGTTCAGCATTGGAGGAATATTCTTAACACTTCTAATTGAATTAGTGATATTTATTTATCCAGCTATTTTGTCTTTAGAAGGAACAAATAATTTTGAATTTTACTACCAGCTATTTTTAAGAGAAATTAAAAAAAGTGAAGGCAACTTATGAATACTATATTCCAATTCAAGAATATCTGAAATCACTTCTCAACCAATGTTTCGATGATCGAATAAGCTGCTATTTCCGAAAACTTCGCTTCTGACTTAGATTCCAAAATCCTAATTTTCAATTCGCTTGCACTAACTGATGGAAATGTAAGTAAGCGATTATGCCCGATCGTAGTTGCTTCCACTTCACGAACTAAATCACCCTTCAAATTATAGAACTGGATTTTAATCTTCTTTACATTCTGTCCGAATTGAATGGCTTCCCTGAGTTGAATACAATTAATAGCTATCTCTTTTTTCAAGTTTACAGCAATCGACTCATCTTTCTTCAATGTCACAAAAGTCTTGGGTTTCTGATCGGTTAACGCTTTTGTTTTTTTGCTTTCAACTAAGAGTGTCGCATCCTTCAAAAGATTTTTCTTGAAATTTTCATCACGTAACTTTTTAAAACCCAAGAGCGCCAATGAATCAAATGAAGTAAACCGACCGGAATAATCAGGTGGCACATTTAACAATAAGTTGGCGCCTCGTCCAACGGACTTCAGGTAAATCGCAAATAACTCTTCAGGAGATTTTACTTTCGCATCTTCTGCCTGATGATAAAACCAGCCCGGACGAATACTCACATCACACTCTCCCGGAATCCACTGCATTCCGTTTTCTTCACCCGTGTTGAGCACTTCCGGTTTAGGTGCATCTTCACCCGGAGTAAACCCTTGTGTATTGAGCATATTCCAATTGGTGGCATTCACTTCTCCCTTCTCATTTCCTACCCAACGAATATGTGGACCTACATCACTAAACACTACCGTCTCCGGTGATAATTTTTTCACGGTCGCGCGAAACAGATTCCAATCATACTCTTGCCTTTTTCCATTAGGGCCTTCGCCATTCGCACCATCCCACCAAAACTCCCAGATAGGGCCGTAGTTCGTAAAAATCTCTGTCATCATGTTCACAAAAACTTGATTGTAAGCCGGAGTTCCGTAATCAAGATGATTGCGATCCCAAGGAGAGAGATAGACTCCAAACTTGAGTCCGTATTCTTTGCATGCAGCAGACAATTCTTTGAGCACATCACCTTGACCATTACGCCATTTGCTTTCGCGAACGGTGTGCTTGGAATATTTACTCGGCCACAAACAAAATCCATCGTGATGTTTAGCGGTGATGATAATGCCTGCCGCACCTGCCTGTTTTGCGATACGACACCATTGCTTGGTATCCAGCTTTTCCGGATTAAACACTTCAGCCGATTCTGTGCCTTTACCCCATTCCAGATCTGTGAACGTATTCGGGCCAAAATGAGCGAATAAATAAAACTCGTCATCGTGCCACCGCAGTTGAGCCGCTGTTGGCACCTGGCCAAACGTAATTTGACTACTTAACAGAATGGCAAAAAGTAAAATGATTCTGATCATGATTAAAAATGATGATGTTATTTAAAGATTTAAAAGTTCCAATTACTCAAGCACTGTAATATTTTTCTTCAGTGGCAGATTCTTCGATGAGTTGCCCACCATCACCCGAAACTCACCCGGTTCGACCACCCATTGCATCTGTTCATTTAAAAAACGTAAGCGCTGCATCGGCAAACGAAGATGTAATTCTTTGGATTGCCCCGGTGCTAACTGCACCTTCTCAAAACATTTCAATTCAAGAATGGGTCGTGAAATCGAACTGAGTAAATCCTTCACATACAATTGAATCACTTCACTTCCTGAATAAGAACCTGTGTTCTTAATACTAAGTGTTACTTCGAGGGTGTCGCTGGCCTTTAACCGATCGCGGTTAACGCGCAAATTAGAAAACTCAAATTGTGTGTAGCTCAATCCGAAACCAAATGGATACAATGGCTCACCACTTAAATCATGGTAATCGTTTCCTCTGCCCGTAGGGTGATGATTGTAAACTAAAGGCAACTGCCCTTCTTCTATAGGAAAAGTGATGGGCAACTTACCAGAAGGCGTTTCGACACCAAACAATGTTTTAGCAATTGCATGTCCTCCTTCTTCACCCGGATACCAAATCGAAAGAATGGCATCAACCTTATCTTTCCATGCAGTTGTTTTAATTGCCGACCCACCGGTCAGCAATACAGTGATTGGTTTTTTGAGCAACGCTACCTGATGAATAAACTCTTCTTGATTGCCGGGCAAAGTAAGAAATGCCCGATCCTGAAATTCTCCTTCGTGAATGCCTGTTGCCAATACGATGTAGTCCGCTTCACGCGCCATGCGCAGTGCTTTTTGAAATTCAGGTTTGGCATCTTCAATTCCATAGTTCCAAACAAATTCAATCGCTGCTTCTCCTCTGGTTTCGTGAAACTCTATAACAACCTCATAGCTTTGATCTTTCGTTAACTCTACTGCGTTAAGAATAGTAGAGTACCCTACTTTTTCCCATTGGTCAATCAGTAATCTCCCATTCCAGTAAAGCCGGAAGCCATCGTTGCCTCGCAACCCAATTTGATAAGTTCCATTTGCTTGAGCTTTGAGTTTCCCTTTCCATCGTATACTATAATCATCATTCTTCAAACGCTTGGGATCAGGTGAATATAATGTCCAATGAAAATTGATCTCCGCATCTTTTCGGGTGTATGCAGGTTCACCGCGTAGCATTGAATTGTTAAAGTAGGCAGCTTCAAATCCATTTGGTAAAAAATCTTTTTTAACAACTTCCGTTGATTTCACATTCCAATCAAAGCCTTTGGCATACGAAACTTGTACACCTCTTTGAGAAGCTATTTTTTTCAATCCATCTAAGATGCTCACTTTATTGTTGCCGGGTCCTGCATATCCGCCCAAGCGAGCATCCACTGCATCAGGCCCAATCACCAATATTTTTTTGTGTTTCGGGGCAATCGGCAGCGCCTGATTTTTATTTTGGAGTAACACCAATGATTCAACTGCCATTTTCTCTGCCAAGGATTTGTTATTGACTTTGCCCAAAGCCAACAGCTGCTCTTCACTCACATACGGATTTTCAAACAAACCCAGTTTAATTTTTGCACGTAGCACTCTTGCCACTGCATCGTTGATTCTTTCTTTGGAAATTCTTCCATCGAGAAAGGGTGGCATAAAAAGTTTGTAGTGTTGATATTCGGTTTGAAAAATAACATCGAGTCCTGCGTTCATCGTTTGTGCCGATGCGTCTTCATAATCGCTGGCAGTAAAGTGCAACACATTGGCGCCTCCAACAGCACTGGCATCGCTCACAAAAAAACCGGAGAAGTTCCACTCTTTCTTGACTTTATCTGTCAGCAACCAGTGATTCGCTGTCGAAGGCCGACCATCCAACAGATTGTACGCAGTCATCATGGATTGAACGTTCGCTTCTCGTACACACGAATAAAATGGAACTAAGTGCGTTTCTTCTAAAAATCGTTTGCTCCAATGAATCGGATACGAATCTCTTCCGCCATCACCTACATTGGCCAACAGATGCTTTGGTGTGGCAATGATTCCTTTCTTTTCAAAAGCAGAAGTATACGCCACTCCCATTATGGACGATAAATAGGGATCTTCTCCGTATGTTTCTTCCACTCTTCCCCAGCGTACATCACTTGCCAAGTTAACAACCGGAGATAATATTTGCCGGATGCCACGTAGCCGCGTTTCATCTGCTATCGCATTAGCCACCTGACCTACTAACGCAGGATTAAAGCTGGCTGCCATGCCGATGGATTGTGGAAAGGAAGTAGCACCTTCACGAACTAATCCATGCAACGATTCATCAAATGGGATAATCGGTATCCCCAAGCGCGACTGTTCCACAAAATACTTTTGAATGGTATTGATTTTCTTTGCCAACATCTGCGCACTTTCGTTCGTATTGTACTGAAGTATCTGCGCGTTGGCATTATTTCCTTGCGAACCGGCACTCACTTGCAAGCCAAATATTCCGTGTTGAAATTGATTCGGACTTGCTGCATTTAGATCACCGGGTATCATAAAACACTGCCAGAATTTTTCTTCCGGTGTCATGCGTTGCAAAAGGTCTTGTACACGCTCCTCCGTAGAATAAGTCGGGTTCTTATAGATCGGAACGACTGTTTGAGCAAGGATTTTGCAGTTGATCAAAAATAAAGACAGCAGAAATAGTTTTATGAATTTGAAGTGCATGCGCTATCGGATAAATGGGAGAGGAAATAAATGCGATGAACCCAAGAATTAACCTTCATTTGCTTCGGTTGGATTTGACTCAGGTGTTTTAAAAGTAGAATCAATACTTCGAAAAAATTAGTAGTCCCGACAGGAATCGAACCTGTATCAAAAGTTTAGGAAACTTCTATTCTATCCATTGAACTACGGGACCCTAAAAAGAGAGACAAATGTATGAAAAATACACGCTTCGGGAACGGTGGCAATCAATAAAACCCGCTTTTACCCCTAAAAAGCCTCTGGGAATACCTCCCCAATAACACCATCAAATAAATTATAACCTTTGGGAATAAACCCCGCCTTCTGCGTGTCTAAGATGCAAAGGCGAAAAATTTTGAATGAGCCAAAGGAATGATGAAGAACTGATTCGTGACACGCAAAAGGGCGACCTTACTGCTTTCAAAGAATTGGTAAAACAACATGAGGGAGCGGTGGCCGGTGTGGTAAAATCCATGTTGAGAGCAACGGAAGAAGCGGCCGATGTAGGGCAAGAGGTTTTTATACGGTTCTATCAATCATTAGGCAAATTTAAGGGCGAGAGTTCCTTGCGAACTTATCTCGTACGAATTGCTATTAACCTCTCACTGAATGAACTGAAAAAACGCAAACACCGGAGATCATTTTTCGCTTCTGCCAGTGAAGGTGATCAGGTAGCGGCAACCGAGCACAAAATGGATTTAAAAGAATGGTTAGAATATGAATTCAATCTACTGGAACCTGAATTTAAATCAGTTGCTACCCTTCGGCTCGTGGAAGGATATTCTACCGAGGAAACGGCTCAACTTTTGCAAATACCATTGGGCACCGTGCTTTCACGATTGGCGCGTGCTCAGAAAAAACTAAAAAGCAGATTACAATTTCATTTGAAAAACTAAGTCATGAATCACGAAAAATCAGAAGACCTTTTGCTGCATTCGTTGGATGGCAAAGTTACTGAATCCGAACAGCAGCAACTTCAACAACTTTTAGCAGAGAATGCATTACTACAAAAAGCACAAAAAGATTTCACTCAAATTCGATCCTTGCTGGGTGAACATGAACAAGCAACATTTGGGCCGTTCTTTGCGGAGCGAGTGTTGAATCGCATTCGCACCATGCAACAGGAAGTAGAGTATCAACTGTTCTCCTTCTTTAAAAAATACCAATTAATCGCACTCGGCATCCTTGTCGGATTGTTAGTGCTAAATATTGTGATGGCCGATTCACTTTCACTCAAGTCAATTTTAGGATTCGATGAAACCGAGAGTGATTTGGTTCAAATAGATTTGTATAACGATATCATTCAATAAAAATGACACTAGAAAGAAAAAAAGCAATTCTTGTTTTGATAGCCACGCTCTTTGTGGGCATTGCGATTGGAGCATTGGGCACTGGTATGATGGCTCGTAATCACTACCGAGGACCTCAGAAGCAATACCGTGGTAATCACTCCGGCAATCGCAATGCCTTTGTCGACAAGATTTTTCGGATAACTCAGGCTGATTCTACGCAAGCAAAACAAATGAAGCCGTTGATTGAAGAAACAATGATTCAAATTGACTCACTGGAAAGTCACAGCCGACAAGAGGCGAAAGTTCTATTAGAATCTATGAAACTTCGTTTCAAATCTATCTTGAGACCTGATCAGATGGAAAAACTAAATGCCTTTACCTCGAAGATGGAGCACAGTCGCCACCGGGGTCGACACTAAATCTCTCACAGGAAAAAATCCACTCATGTAATTATCTTAACTAAATCTCGTGAATTGCCGTAATCTTGCTGGCTTATTGAAGAACAAAACCATCGGATTTCGGTTAAACAGCTTACTAAAATCGATTAAAAACAACGGTGATCATTTCATCAGTTTAACAAATTATTAACGTGAAAAAATTATTTACAGCAGCAGTTCTAAGCATAATCAGTTTCTTTTCATTTGGTCAAGCACCAGATGCTCCCAAAGGCAATGGAAAAATTACGGGCATTGTTCGTGATTCCACCAATTCTCAACCAGTAGAATTTGCCAATGTGGCCCTCATCGACCCTGCCACCAAAAAACCTGTCAATGGTGCTGTGGCAGATGATAAAGGCAAATTCTCAATTGTGAAAATTCCAACCGGAAATTACATCGTAGAAATATCTTTTATCGGATATACTACGAAACGCATTCCGGTTAAAATCGGAGAAAAAAGAGGCGATATTGAATTGGGCTTTGTAAGTGTAAGCTCAAGCGACAAAGTGCTTAGTGAAGTGGTGGTACAAGGTCAGAAGAATTTGATCGAAGAAAAAGTTGATCGTACAATATACAATGCAGAAAATGATGCCACTACCCGTGGTGGAGATGCTACCGATGTGCTGAA
>JAJTHV010000277.1 GCA_021300095.1 Flammeovirgaceae bacterium
GAGTTGCTGCCCATCTCGTGGTGATCAGTCATCACATACGGGCGCCACTGATGAAAAAATTGAATGCGGTTGCGACTTTCGGGATGAACACCCAAAAACCAATCGCGATTTAAGTCAAACCAATAGTGGTTGGTTCTTCCTCCGGGCCAAGCTTCGTTGTGCTCTCGGTCCAGCGGATCAGAAACCATGGGTGAGCCTTTGTGCATATTTGCCCAATGCGTGTGGCGGTCGCGGCCATCGGGATTGTAAACCGGATCAACCAGAATTACCATTTCATCCAGCCATTTCAATGTCTCTGCATCATCGCTCGCAGCCAGATAATAGGCCGTGAGCATGGCAGCTTCTGAACTGCTCGGCTCATTGCCGTGCACATTGTAGCCAAGTTGAATTACAAGCGGTATGTCTGTGCTATTCTCTAAATTCTTCTTACGAATATCTTCCAAGCGAGCATGGTTGGTAGGCGATGTTACTTTGGCCACTACCTGCACTCGCTCGCCAATGGTTTTGCCAATTTCCTCCACCACAAAACGATCACTCAGTTGATCTAGCAACTTAAAGTACTCTACAATCTTATCATGTCGGGTGTGATGCGAACCTACTGGGTAACCTAAAAACTGTTGAGGTGTTGGAATTTTCGGGGTAAGCGATTTGGCCGTTGGGTAGAAGTACTCCGCTTGTCCCACGCTTAGCATTGGTAAACAGAGTAGGAGAATCAATAAAATACGTTTCATAGGGTACGATTTGATTTCTGCAATTTACACATTCAACAATAGGTCAGTTTACCAATAACAACCGCTATTGACCTTACATACCGAAAAATTACGAGGCTGACCAGCAGAATATTATCGAAACCTTACCCTAAAGCAGCAAAAGATTTCAATCCTTTTTTTATTTTAGTGAAAAATAAGGCATGCGAACTTCCTCTTCGGAAATGACAGTACAAGCGGTGGAAAAGCCTTTCACGGGACTACACATTGTTGCCAATCTGCAATCTAAAAATACAGAGTTGTTGATGAATCCTCAGCCGCTGCAACAACGGCTTTCCGAATTGTTAAAATTATACGGTCTCACATCGGTGGGTGAAGTGTATCATACGTTTCCTTCGGCTGGATACACCGCCATTGTGGGACTTACCGAATCGCACCTCTCTATTCACACCTGGCCAGAGCATGGATATATCACTTTCGATGTTTTCATCTCTAATCATTCGAAAGACAATGGCCCCATCACAGAAAGCCTCTATCACGATATGGTTCGTTATTTTGAAGCAATTGTGGTTGAAGAACAATTCATACATCGATAGCCAATGACACGAAACAGCACCGTACCCTGTCCTCATTGCAATCGAGCCTATACGATTCAAAGTAACGAGCCTGCGGTAGTGATTTGCCCCTTCTGCAATGGGGTTATAGAAAACCAAACCAACGTGCGATGGTCAGAGCAAGTGGTCGTACCGGCAGACTGGAGTTTTATAAAAGTGGGAACGAAAGGTGAATGGAATAAAAAGGTATTTGATGTTATCGGGCGTGTGCGCTTACAGCTGGTGAACAATTATAAAAATGTGTGGTACGTTGCCTTTGCCGATCGCACCAATGGGTGGCTGCTCGAATCAAATGGTAATATGTCCATCAGTCCGGCTGAATCGCTGGCCTTGGATTTCGATAACATCAAGAAACTGCGCCCGGGCAAAAGCATCAGTCTGGGCACCCGTCACTGCGAGATAGCGAGCATCGATGAAGTGGAAAGGGTGACGTGTGAAGGTGAAGTGGGCAACTGGCAGTTTTTTCGGCCTCATTTCTTTCTGGTCGATGGGGTATTGTACAATCAGGTGTCGGTGTTTTTCAGAATGGATATTCCCAATAAGCTGATCAACTATTTTATCTCCGATCGCATCACGTTCGAAAATTTTAAAAAAGAAACATTTAACAGTTGGAATGAGTGGCAATAACTCCATCGTAACCATTACCTGCCCTGCTTGCAAGGAACAGATCAGTCCGCGCGGAAAGGCGCTGACGCGCGCCATGACGTGCCCCAAGTGCCATAGCTATTTCCGATTATTCCAACATGACAGCGAGAAGTATTCAAAGTTTACAGAAACACACAAGCCTGCTTTGCCCATTGGAGCAAAAGGAAAAATCGATGGCATTACCTATGAGGTAATGGGCTTTACGGTGAAACGCGAAAAGTACAGCTATAAATGGCGAGAGTATTTTCTGTTCAATCCATTTCATGGGTCGGTTTATCTTTCTGAGTACGATGGTCATTGGAATTTGCTGAAGAACTATTTAGGCAACCCAACAAATGGCTCACGCGACTTTACCTTTGAACACGAAGGTGAAACATTTCGGCTCTATCAAAAATACACACCACGGGTTTTGCATGCGGAAGGCGAATTTTTTCAGGATGAAGTGTATGTATCTGAAGATTCTGCGGTAGCCGAATACATCGCTCCTCCTTTTTCGTTTGTCAGCCAGTTTACCGACAGCCGGCATGAGTGGCTCAAAGGCCGATACATCAATGGTGCTGAAATCGAGGCGGCATTTAAAATCCCCAAAGAGGTGATGCCTGTCCGCACAGGCTTTGGTTATACGCAGCCCATTATACGCGCATTCACAGAAACTAATTTCTATAAAGTCATCCTAGCAGTAGTCTTATTGCTTGTGACCATCCAAATCTTTTTTCAAAACAATGCCACACCGGAGCGTGTGTTTTCGAAGACTTATTACAAACGCGATCTCACCGAACAAAAAATGTTTTCAACTGAATCATTTTTATTGGAAGGTGGTACCAAAAGTATGGTCATAGAAATAAAGGCACCCATCGACAATGATTGGTTTTATGCCGACTTTTCGTTGATCGAAGAAGCTACTGGCACTGAGCATGAGTTTTCAAAAGAGATTGAATACTACCACGGTGTAGAAAGTGGAGAATCGTGGTCAGAAGGGGGTACCAAAGGCGAAGCCTTTCTTTCGAAAATACCCGAAGGTCGTTATCACATTAACATCTACCCACAGTTCAGCTTTAACTCCGAATATTTCGACATCCAGGTGTATCACAATGAACCCATCTATTCCAATTTTTTCATCACCTTGTTGATATTGGCATTGTACCCCATTTATTACTTTGTCCGCAAGTATTACAAAGAAGTGCAGCGATGGAAAGACAGCGACTATTCACCGTATGCATCTGAAGAATAAAAAAGCATATTATGCAATGGAATGATTTTAAAGGCTTAAAATGGTACCTGCTGTTCGCAGCGGTTGTAATTGGCTTTCATGCGTACTCGTTGGCGATTGGCTGGAAGTGGATTAACACTACGCACAAAGAAACCACCCACAATGGCACCGGCCCACACGCGTATCGATTTTATCACAAATAAATTTCAAACCAATGGAATGGAAATACATCCTCGCTTCGATTGTTTATTCCGTTATCGGGATTTCAATTCTGTCAATCTCCTTCTGGATTTTTGAAAAGGTAACGCCCGGCACGCTTTGGCGCGAATTGATTGAAGAACACAACACCGCACTGGCTATTGTAGCCGGAGCATTTATGATTGCCATGGCCATTATCATTGGCTCGGCCATTCACAGCTAAAAACTATGACCGATCGCGCACGCGGCCAGGTTCCGCTTTTGTTGATTGCTGCTTTTGTAGTAGCCACGTGCGGACTTATCTACGAGTTGGTGGCCGGCACACTGGCCAGCTACCTGCTGGGCGATTCTGTCACTCAATTTTCTACCATCATTGGTACCTATCTTTTTTCGATGGGCATTGGCTCGTACCTGTCGAAATATTTCAAGGGCAATCTCATCGCCTGGTTCATTCGCATCGAAATTTTAGTGGGACTTGTTGGCGGATTCAGTTCGTGTATTCTCTACGTTCTCTTCGAGCAACTCCCCTACTTCCGATTGTTGTTGTATGTGCTGGTTTCCCTTACGGGGATTTTAGTGGGGTTGGAAATTCCGTTGCTCATGCGTATTCTACAAGACAGGCTGAAGTTCAAAGATCTCGTTTCCAAAGTTTTTACAGTCGATTACATTGGTGCGCTGTTGGCATCCATCGTCTTCCCGATGGTATTGATTCCATACTTGGGCATTTTGCGTACTTCATTACTTTTTGGAATATTCAATGTGCTGGTGGCAGGTTACTTGTGTTTTTATTTCCAAAAAGAATTAATCAAATCGGTTTTTCTTAAACTCTATGCGGCTATTGCCATGGTTGTGTTGTTGATTGGATTCATCGTTGCCGATCAAATCATTCGGTTTGCTGAAATACAAGCGTATCAGGACACTATTCTTTATGCGAAGTCGAGTCCCTATCAGCGAATCATTCTGACCAAAAGTCCCTCAGACATGCGGCTGTATCTCAATGGTAATTTGCAATTCAGTTCACTGGATGAGTATCGCTACCACGAGTCGCTCGTGCATCCGGGTTTGGCTTCGTTGCCAAATGCAAAACGCGTTTTGATTTTGGGCGGTGGCGATGGGCTCGCTTTACGCGAAGTGTTAAAATATCCACAAATAGAATCCGTCACGTTGGTCGATCTCGATCCGGCCATGACTAGCTTATTTCAATCGAACGCCATGTTGGTCAAGTTAAATCAATCGTCATTGCTTTCCGATAAAGTAACGGTGATCAACGAAGATGCGTTCCGTTGGCTGCATAGCACACAAGCACAGTTTGATTTTGTGATTGTCGATTTTCCGGATCCTTCCAATTACTCCATTGGTAAGTTGTACACCAATTCATTTTACAAATCGTTGAGTAAAGTCATTACACCTAAAGGATGTGCCGTGGTGCAAAGCACTTCACCCTTTGTTGCACGCAAATCGTTTTGGATTATCAACGAAACCATTCGCTCTACAGGCTTTCAAACCAAACCCTATCACTGCTACATTCCATCATTTGGTGAATGGGGGTTCTTGTTAATTTGGAAAAACGAATTTCATCCGGCCACTACTTATCCGCCCGGATTGCGCTTTATCAATGCAGAAGTTTTTCAACAGCTTACCCACTTCCCTCCTGACATGGTAGAAGCACACTCAGAAGTGAACTACCTTCACAATCAGGCATTGGTCAATACGTTTGAAAAAGAGTGGCAGGAATACACCCATTAAATGATTTCGCGTAGAAAATTTATTGCTCAATCATTAGCTACGGTGGCAGCCGGCAGCGCACTGACGCATCTGAGTTCATGCGATGGAAAAAAAATAATCACTGGAAGTACGAATGGACCCAACGCAGCACTGGGGCATCGACTACGTAACCTCACCGATCAACATCCGCGAAAGCAAATAAAAAAAGATGTTGTGATTGTAGGTGGTGGAATTGCAGGGCTGTCGGCTGCACGCATCCTCAAAAAAAACAATGTGGATTTCACCTTACTGGAATTGGAACAACACGCTGGTGGCAATTCCAGTTTTCGAACAAATACCCTCAGCGCTTACCCACTTGGTGCACACTATCTGCCTTTGCCGAATCTCGACAATCATCCATTGCTTGACTTTTTACAAGAGGTAGGTGTGATTACCCATTATGAAAAAGAGATTCCACAATTCAATGAGCATTACCTCTGCTTCGACCCGAAAGAGCGACTGTACATCAACGAGCATTGGCAGGAAGGTTTGATTCCTCAAAACGGAGTGCCTTCCAGCGACCAGCAGCAGATCATTCGGTTTCTGGAACAAATGGAAATGTGGCGCCACAAGTTGGGGCGCGATCAAAAATATGCGTTCAACATTCCGGTTGCAGAATCTTCCTCCGATTCTGAAATACTTGCGCTCGATCAAATCTCGATGGATGCATGGTTGAAAGCCAATCAGTTTACATCCACCTACCTCAATTGGTATGTGAATTATTGCTGTCTGGATGATTTTGGAAGCAGCACGCAACACACTTCGGCATGGGCAGGGTTACATTACTTTGCATCCCGCAAAGGAGGAAAGGGATTTCATTTAAATCACGATGCCGTGCTCACGTGGCCGGAAGGAAATGGCTGGCTCATGAATCGCTTGCGCGAACCGGTTGCAACGCATATTCAATCGCAGTGTTTGGTAACGAAGGTTCAAATACAAAATCAGAAAGTATCGGTAGTCTATTTTAATGAACTCGAAAATCAATTTGAAGAGATAATCGCTCCGAAAGTAATCATGGCTACCCCTCAGTTTATCAATCGCTATTTGCTGGGAGATGCCGCCCGCACCGATTACGGAGCTTTTGAATATGCACCCTGGATGGTAGCCAACCTTACGGTGAATGCCGATTTACTTGAGAAGCGCGGTGAACCTTTGTCGTGGGATAATGTGGTTTATGGAAGTAATTCGCTTGGATATGTCAACGCCATGCATCAGCATCTGACCTCGGCATCGCCTAAGAAAGTGATTACCTATTACAAACCTCTCAGTGATTATCCATACACAGCCTCGCGCCAGCAACTTCAAAAACAAACATGGGAAAATTGGTTGCCGCTAATTTTAGAAGACCTGAAAAGGCCACACCCCCAACTGAAAGAACATTTGGAAGAAGTAGCGGTGTGGCATTGGGGCCATGGCATGATTAGTCCCAAGCCGGGATTTATGGCTGGCGATGTCCGTAGAATGGCTCAAAGCCCCATTGCCGATAAAATCTTCTTTGCGCACTCTGATTTAAGTGGCATTTCTATCTTTGAAGAAGCTTTTTATTGGGGCACCAAAGTCGCCAACGAAATGGTATCTGCATCATGAAGTTATTAGCCAACCAACCGTGGTTACGAAATCCGTCACTGGAGACCTTCCTGATTCTGCTGCCTCCAGTAGCTCCTATTTTTCTGTTGCTGGCATTTCCCGATTACTTCCATACACACGGGTTTGTATCGAATGGCTGGTGGGTGGTGTTGGTAATGGGAATTGATGTTTCGCATGTCTATAGCACTACCTTTCGATTCTATTGGGAACCGCAACTGTTTGACCGGTACAAGCGGCATCTCATCATCATCCCTATTGCGGCCTTTCTGATGGGTTGGCTATTACACAGCATCGATGCATTGGTTTTTTGGCGGGTGATGGCCTATGTGGCAGTGTTTCATTTCATCCGTCAGCAGTATGGGTTTATGCGTCTGTATTCGCGAAAAGTAAAAGCCACCGCTGCGGAGCGTACCATCGATAGCGTGGCTATTTATACCGCCACCATTTACCCTATTGTGTATTGGCATATCCACAAAACAGGAGACTTGAATTGGTTTGTCGAAGGCGACTTTATCAATCTGGCATTCCTGAATTCGGCCGTGTTTGACTACGCTTACTTTGCAGTCATTGTCGTTTATCTGGTTAAGGAAATCAGGGCTACCTGGATCAATAAGAGTTTCAATATCCCAAAAAATGCAATTGTAGTTGGCACCTTTCTATCCTGGTATGTAGGTATTGTGTTGGCCGAAAATGACCTAACTTTTACTATGCTCAATGTGGTGGCCCACGGGGTACCCTACATGGCACTAATTTGGATTTATGGTGCCAAAAGCAGGAAAACGAACTGGAACTTTCCCCTTAAAGAGATCGCTTTCTTTCTGATCGTTTTATTGGCTTTCGCCTACCTGGAAGAGGGGATTTGGGATATCCTTATCTGGAAAGACCACCCCGAGGTGTTTCCGTTTTTACACGATATACCCCGGCCGGACCTATGGTTGGTTTCGATTGTGGTGCCTCTTTTATCGCTGCCGCAAATTACCCATTATGTGTTGGATGGATTTATTTGGAAACTCTCCGGGCCTGCTCGATAAATTCAAGTGTCATAGCCGGAGTTATCATTTCATTGGTTATCCTATAAGATTTATAGACAACCATTTGTTTATAGCCATAAACTTTCTTTAAATTTAGATGCTAATCAATCAGCAGTTTTAACCAAAAAACAAAACCCACTTTAAACTCATTTGTGCTATGGCAAAAAAAGCAAAGAAGGCGGCCAAGAAAAAGGCAAAACCTGCTAAAAAAGCGGCTAAAAAATCAGCCAAAAAAGCAGTGAAGAAAGCAGCTAAAAAAGCTACCAAAAAAGTGGCCAAGAAAGCAGCGAAAAAGGCAGTAAAGAAAGTAGTGAAAAAAGCAGCTCCGAAGAAAGCAGTTGCTAAAAAGCCTGTTAAGAAAAAGGCAGCGCCTAAACCTGCACCAGCTCCGGCTCCTGTTGCGCCATCTGCTCCGGCACCAGTGGCAACACCTGCACCTGAAGCTCCGGCCGCAGAAAGCAGCGAAAACACCAGCGGAGCAATGTAATCGGTTGCTTAGGCAACACAAAAAAAAGCGAGAGTACATCTCGCTTTTTTTATGCCTGTTGATTAGGCAGTGTCACTGTAAAGGTGGAGCCGTGGGCGTATTGACTGGTAAATGTTATAGAACCATTGAGTTTCTCTACTGCTTTACGCGCAATGTATAGTCCCAAACCATTTCCTTTTGAGCGCTCATTAGCGCGGAAATACATTTCAAAAATGCGCGGCTGATATTCTTCTAAAATGCCCTCCCCATTGTCTTGCACCTCAATGATTGCTTCTGCTTCGGTGACAGTGATAGCTATCTTGATAAATGGATTTTCAGTAATAGCGAAGTGAACCGAGTTTTCAATCAGATTTTCAAAGATGATTTTGACCATGGCCGGATACGATACAAACGACACGTTTTGTCTGATTTCTTTACGCACCTGAATACCTTTCCGCTTGATCAACTCTGACAACCCTTCTTCTGTTTCGCGTACTAATTCATCCAGAAATACATCTTTGTAAATCATTTGCTGCGAACCCACATCGCTAATCGATTGCAGCTTCTGTAACATCTTATCCAAACTGCCGGCTGTTTCGCTCACTTTTTCAAACAGCTCGAGCGACACCGGGTCTTTCACGGTAATTTTAGCCACCCCGGCCAAGCCTAAAAAAGTAGTAATCGGCCTTCTGAAATCATGCGATGAACGGTAAAAGAATGTATCTAACTCTTTATAAGCTTGCTTTAACTCGCTGGTGCGCACCTCTACTTTTTCTTCGAGGCTCTTGTTGATATTGGCAATCATATAGTTTGCCTCCTGCAGTTCTTCGGATTGCGCCTGAATCTCTTCCTGCTGCTCACGCAGTTCGCGATTGGCCTTGCTCTTTTCATTGTAATAGCGATAGCCAATTAATCCTGCTACCAATAACAAAAAAATGCCCGTGCCGGCTGACGCAATAATCCAGTTTTTGCGGGAAAGTTCCGCCTGCTGAAACTGGAGCTGATTCTGTTGCGAGAGTTGCTTTTCGTTAAGTAACTCGATATCCTTCTCTTTCTTCTCAGTATTGTAGAGCGCTTCGGCTTCGGCCAGCTTCATGGCGCTGGTTTGCGAATAGATACTATCGGTCAGTTGCTGATACACTTTCTGCAACTCAAAGGCCCTACGGAAATTTCCCTGCTGCTCATTCAACAAAATCATCGAAGCTATGTTGTTTCTTTTTAAAAGTGGCGACCCAACCTGATTGGCCAATCGATCCGCTTTGTTAATGTAAACCAAGGCCTCATCGTATTGACTCAACTTAATCAATAGC
>JAJTHV010000437.1 GCA_021300095.1 Flammeovirgaceae bacterium
AAGTATTGGGCACTAAACCCAATATCGTAATTAAGAGTGAGTTCGACACGGCCACCGCGCCCGCTTTGGACAACGCGGCTATATTGGTCACCATCTTAACGAAAGAGTTTGCGGAATCGGGTCGCTGCCTCGATTTAGTAGAGGCCTTTTACAAATCGTCTTCCAAAACAAAAACCAATCGCGTTTTCAAAGTTTTGAAATCACCGCTCAACTTACACGAGCAGCCTCCTCGCCTACGCGATTCTCTGGGATACGAAATGTACCAATTGGATGACGAGACTGGAAGTATGAAAGAATATTCTGACTTCTTCAGCCCGGAAGCCGAAAAACAATATTGGATGAAGATGGTCGACTTGGCGTACGACATCCACGAAGCCTTGGTCGTTTTAAATGATGGCGATGCAAAATCAGAGGTAAAGAATATCTACAAACGTAAATCCATTTACCTGGCGGAAACGGGTCACGATCTTTCTGTTCAGCGTAATATCATCAAGCGCGAGCTATTACGCCACGGATATGTGGTGTTGCCAAATCAAACACTGCCTACCAATTTTAATGATGTGGAGCGTTCTATTAAACGCGATTTGGAAGAATGCTCTCTTTCTATTCACCTGATTGGAAGTGCCTATGGTGAAATTCCGGAAGGAGCTGATCGATCTATTGTTGATTTGCAAAATAAGCTGGCAGCCGAGTGCGCATTGGCTAAAAAACAATCCAAGAAAGAATTTTCACGCCTCATCTGGATCGCACAAAACTTAAAAAACGCCAGTGACAAACAAAAGGCTTTTATTGAAACCTTAAAGCGCGATACCGAAGCACAGGAAGGTGCCGAGATCATGCAGAATCCATTGGAAGATTTCAAAAATATTGTTCGCGAAGAGCTATTGGATTCTCAAGAACGCATCGGGTTAGATGAGTCCGCAGGAAAATCCATCTATCTGGTGCATGATCGTGTCGATTCAGCGGAGGTAAAGCCTTTTCAGGATGTGATCGAGAAATCTGGATTCAAAGTATTGTATCCTGCCTTTGAAGGCGACTTATTAGACGTTCGCAAACGCCATATTGAAAACCTCAAGAACTTTGATGCTGCCATTATCTTCAAAGGAAAAGTAAATGATCAATGGGTTCGCATGAAAGTACTTGACCTATTGAAGGCACCCGGCTTTGGTAGAAAAAAACCAATTCAGGGCAAAGCCATAGTTGGCAATGGAAATCTGGATGGTTACAAAAATCAAAACCTCACCCTGATCTCTGCCGACAACGCACGATCGATTGAAACATTAAAGAACTTTTTAAGCGAGTTTGGAAGCTAATCCTCACATTAATCTCAAACAACTATGAGCCAGATCGTAGACGAAACCCCCGGAACCACCGCAGCAGTCGGTACGGAAAATCCTTTCCCCGGGCTAAGGCCATTTAAGATTGAAGAAAGTCACCTATTCTTTGGCCGTGAAGGGCAAAGCGATGAAGTGCTTCTGAAACTTTCCAAGAGCCGATTTGTGGGCGTAATCGGTCCTTCCGGTTCCGGTAAGTCGTCATTTATTTATTGTGGAGTGCTTCCCATTTTGTACGGTGGCTTCCTCACCGATGCCAGTCCGAATTGGGAAGTAATCGTTACTCGCCCCGGCTCTGGTCCGATCGATAACCTCGCAGAATCATTATTAAAGACTGCCAAAGATTACAACCTTGCTGATACTGAAGATAAGAAAATCAAACGAACCATTGTTTCTACGTTATTACGAAGCAGTTCACTTGGCTTAGTAGAAGCCATTCAGCAATCCAGACGTTCAGCCGATGTCAACTACTTGGTATTGGTCGATCAGTTTGAGGAATTATTCCGCTTTAAAGACAGCACCGATCCAAATTCAGTTAATGAGTCATTGGCTTTTATCAACTTGTTGATGGAAGCTGTGAACTACGAGGACTCTCCTATTTACGTAGCCATCACCATGCGCTCTGACTTTATTGGTGATTGCGCACAGTTTCCCGAACTGACACGCAAAATAAACGACAGCCACTATCTGATTCCTCAAATGACGCGCGAACAAAAGCGCAGAGCGATTGAAGGACCCGTAGCCGTTGGCAATGCGAACATTGCTCCGCGCTTAGTGCAGCAATTACTGAACGATTTAGGTGATAACCCAGATCAGTTACCGATTCTTCAACACGCACTCATGCGTACTTGGAGTTATTGGAGTCGCTACAAAGATTACGAAGGCGAATTAGTTGACTTAAAGCATTACGAAGCCATCGGTACCATGTCCGAGGCGTTGTCCATGCACGCCAACGAAGCCTTTGATGAATTGGACGAAGACCAGCAGCGGATTTGCGAAATCATGTTCAAGGCCATCACTGAAAAACGGGGCGAGAACTTTGGTATACGCAGACCTACACGCTTAAATGAAATTGCATCCATTGCCGATGTATCGGAAAATGATGTGATCGCAGTGATCGAAAAATTCCGTGAGCCGGGAAGATCGTTGTTGACACCTTCGCATGGAACACCGCTGCATAGCCGATCCATGATCGATATATCGCACGAAAGTTTGATGCGTATTTGGGTGCGGTTGAAAAACTGGGTGGACGATGAAGCCGATGCGGTGCAAATGTATTTGCGCTTAGCCGAAGCGGCCGCCATGTATCAGGTAGGCAAGGCCGGCCTTTGGAGACCACCCGATTTGCAATTAGCCCTTAACTGGCAGGCGAAACACAAACCTACTTTGGTTTGGGGACAACGCTACAATCCGGCTTTTGAGCGAACGATCATCTTTCTTGAATATTCGAAAAAGGAATTTGAAACCGAGCAGCGGATCAAAGAACTCGAGCAGAAGCGTAAACTGGAACGCGCACGCACGACTGCCATCGTGTTTGGTGTTTTGATGGTAATTGCGTTGTTATTTCTGGTATTTGCCTTTGTTCAACAAGCGGAAGCGAAACGCCAAGAGGCCTTGGCGAAAACAAATGCGGATGCTGCCATTGCTCAAAAGGCATAGCTGATCAAAAAGCAAAAGAAGCACTTGAAGCAAAAGATTTAGCTGAAGGTGAAAAGCGAAAAGCAGAAGCAGCCAAAAAAGATGCTGAATTAGCCCGTGATGAGGCGGTGGTTGCTAAGGCGCAAGCGGAAGAAAACCTTATTAAAGCGAACAAAGCTGAGCGAGCAGCTAACGAAGCTAAAGCAGAAGCGATTAAGGCAAAAGATGCGGCCGTTGCAAGTGAGAAAAAAGCTATTGCAGCCAAAAAAGACGCTGATAGAAGACGTTACCTCTCCATCGCCAAAAGTATTGCTTTGAAGTCAAAACAATTGAATGATTTAGAGCAACAATCTTTATTGGCACAGCAAGCATATAACTTTAATAAAAAGTATGAAGGATATATCTATGACGATGATGTTTACAATGGCTTGTATTCAGCATTGGAGGGGAATAGCCATCGATTGACTAAAAGTTTAGAAGGTCATACCAAAGCGGCACGGGCGATTGTCACCAGTGTAAAAACAAATTCTCTATTCTCAGGAGGAAGCGATGGAAAAATATTCCAATGGAAACAACAAGGTGGTTTGTGGAGTGGCAAGTTATTGAAAGAGTTCTTTATGCCAGTGCCAAGCACACTTGGAATCTATTACCAGATTTACAGCATGGATGTGAGTCCAGACGGGAATCTATTAGCAATTGGTGGTTTGTATGCTGAAAACCGAGACGCAAACTATGCAATGATAATGGACCTTAACAATCCAAATGGTGAGCCTAAAAAGATAACCGGATTTAAAGCGGATATTGAAAACATCAACTTCACACCTGATAGCAAAGGCTTTTTTGCAAGAAGTAATTCTGGACACAGCATCATGTATTCTGATCTTGCTTCCGCAAAAGAGGTGATTTCTTCTAAAGAAAAAATCAATTCAATCGATCTGAGTCCAGATGGTTCCAAGCTAGCGGGTGTAGATGATGATGGAAATTTGTATATCTGGGATGTGAAAAGGAATTTTGCTGTAACGAAATACAATATCCTATCTGGAAAGTTAAATGATATCCTAGCTGTCGCGTTTACCCCCAATGGAAGCGAAGTTATTGTGGGTGATCAAAAAGGTGAGGTACGTATCATTAATAATGGTCTTCCAAGACGCACTCTATCTGGTCATACTTCACAAATTGAACAAATCAAATTCAATCATGCTGGCACTTTCATGGCAACTGCGAGCAAAGACAAAACGCTTCGTTTGTGGAATATGAAAGAGCTCAATCAACAACCGATGGTTTTGAGCAACAATGATTGGGTGTGGAGTATGGCCTTCTCTCCCGATGATGAGCAAATTATGGCAGGTATGCATAGTATTACTACAGGTATTAGTAAGACGGACTACACTATCCACGCTTGGCCAACTCAAATTACAACCATGGCAAGCGAGCTTTGCCCTATTCTAAAAAGAAACTTAACTCGAGAAGAATGGGAGATTTTTGTTGCTGAAGATCTGGACCCAGAAGCTACCTGTTCTAATCTTCCCTTAAATAAATAAGCATGAAGAGAATTTTAGTTGTTGTATTGGTTGTTTGTCCGATAGTATGGGGTCTCGCTCAAGATGCCTCTACAAATTGTGCGCAAAAATTGCGTTTAGCTCGCTCTACATACGATCAGGGTCGCTTGCACGAACTCAAGGGCTTAGTCGAATCTTGTCTTAAGAATGGTTTTACCAAACAAGAAAAGGTAGAAGCATTGAAGTTGCTCACCATGTCTTACCTCTATCTGGAAGAACCCGAAAGAGCCGACAGCAGCATGCTGCTTTTATTAAAGACAGACCCATTCTTTGAATACAACGAAGATGTTGATCCGCAAGAGTTCATCGGATTATATAATACATTCCGTACCAAACCTATTTTCAATATCGGTTTAAAGTTGGGTGTCAACACCACCTTCAACAATGTAACAGCTAATTATTATGTATCAGGGAACGGATCCGGGAAGCTGGAATACTCTCCACAAATCGGGTTTCAATTAGGATTAGCTTTTGAAAGAGCCATCTTCCAAAATTCTAAAATGGGATTCTTGAAGAGGCTCACTTTTGCTCCTGAAATTCTATTTGCTCCCCGTACCTATGGAATCAATAATATTCAACCTTTGTTGGGTGACAATGGTATATCGATCTCTACTTTCAATGGTTCTGTCAATCAAAACTGGCTCGACCTAAATGTGCTTTTACAATACAAACTCTCCAAAGATAAAAAAGGAAAAAAATCAACATTTAACCCGTATGTTACACTGGGTCCGAGTGTAAGTTATTTGTTGGGTTCTACGCTACAAGCCGTTCACACTTTCAAATCCGGAAACGTAACATCCGGTCCCGACCTTGACGTTACGACAACAGTCAACACACTGGTATTTTCAGTGGTAGCCGGTGCCGGTGTAAAAATTAAAGTGGGTGGTATTTACCTGACCGGAGATATTCATTATCAGCATGGTTTTTCCAATATCACCAATGTAGAAAAACGCACTAATCTGGAATCGGCACTGGACTATGGATACGTGCCCGATGACTATACCATTAACAATGTTTCCATTATGATCGGTGGATCCTATCCTGTATTCAGACCTAAGAAAAAAACGCACCGCAAATAATTGTTCGATGAAGAAATTCGTTTTTGCCCTTCTCTTGTTGGCTTCGTGTGCCAAGGAAGATTCCGTTGGCCCTGCCTCGGCCAAAACTTTTATACGTTACTTCAATGGGGGCAATAGCGATGAGGCCAAAGCCATCTTGGAAACTTCTGATCAGGGACTGCTGATACTGGCCACCACCCAAGTAGCAATAGAGGGCTCGGACCCTATCTTTAAAATAAAACTTATTAAAACGGATGCGTATGGAAATTTAATTTGGCAGAAATTATATCCTGAAATTAACAATACTACAGATAGTTATAAGGGTAATGGGCTTTCGGTTGATCCGGATGGTGGTTACGTAATTGTGGGAGAAGATATTCAACAAAGTAAATCAAAATTACTCATCCTTGCAGTTGGAGAAGATGGTACACAAATATCCAAAAAGACCATGAAAAGCACTTTTCCGGCCCAAGGCATAAGTGTAATGCCCTCCCCTACTGCTGGGAATTTCTACGTGTTAGGCTCTCTGCCTGAAGCTGGCGCTAGTAACAATATTGTTCTAACCGAGTGTAAACCGAAAACAGCTACCCTCCATTTTGATTCTTTGTGGTATCAAATTTACGGAGCCGGGACGCTCAACGGACTCATGAATAGAATTTACACTTATCAATCCAATGTTTTCTTTGCATCGAATGTTAAGAAGGATTCAAACCCCGTTCAAGTTCAATTTACTAAAACTCCTCCTAACTCTAAAGTAACGATTGGAGACTTCAGTTTGGGTGAACCAGGTACGGAGGAAAATGGAGATGACTTAGTGCCGTTCGGTTTTGATTTTCTATTGGTTGGCCAAAGTAAGGCCAATGCAACAGCTGACTTTTTAGTGATGCTGAAAAACATTAGTTCTTCCGGGATTGAAATTTCATCAAAGACCTATACCATTCCCTCACAAGAGGGTTCTGCCAATGGAAATGGAGTTTGTATCTCTCGGGATGGTGGTACCGTAATCTTAGCAACTTCCAAGCTGAGCGGCACTTCTGGTCGTGGGGAAACAGATTATTGTTTAATTCGAGTTGATGGTGACGGTACTCAACTGTGGACAAAAACCTATGGCAGCAAATACGAAGATGTTGGCGTAAGTATTATCACCACTTCGGATGGTGGCCATGTTATTTTGGGAACTACCAATTTGGCCAACACGAAAAGTATTTTAGTAATGAAAACCGATAGCAACGGAAATATAGAATAAGAACAAAACGAGTGAATAGTTATGGATAAATAGATTTAGCTTAAGCACTTCTGTCATCTTAATAGCTACACTCCAATCTGAATTTGTAAGCATTTTTTGAATTTTTAATACTCTACCCCTATGAAGAGAATTTACACTCTTTTTGCATTCTTGACCCTTTTTTCTTGGATTAGCCAAGCCCAACCTTCGACTCAAGCCACTAACATCAACTTTAGTGCGGTTGGTATCAATGGATTCACGATCAACTGGACAAACGGTAATGGCGCAAACAGAATAGTGATAGTCAATTCTTCCGCAATTGCCTTTAGCCCCGCAGCTTCCACTACTTATACAGCCAATACCGATTTTTCGGCTGGTACAGATTTGGGCTCAGGACAAAAGTGTGTATTTAACGGATCAGGTAGTTCAGTGGCAATTACTGGATTAGCAGCAGGTACTCAATATTTTGTTAGGGTTTTTGAATACAATGGAGCCGCTGCAGCTGAGCTTTATAATGTATCAACTGGTACCAATAATCCGAATAGTAGGTTTTCACTTGCAAGTGCACCCAGTGTAGATGCTACTGCATTGACCTTTACCTCCATCACCACTACCAGTATGACGGTCAATATGACACCGGGAAATGGCAGTGCAAGGATGTTGATCGCTTTCAATGGTGCCATTGGGTTTGCTCCGGTGGATGGAACATCGTATACCGCTAACAGTAATTTTACGACCGCTACCAATCAGGCAGGAAACGGAAAAATTGTGGGGCTAGGTACCGGAAATTCGTTCAACGTTACCAATCTTACTGCCAATACATCCTACACATTCAAAGTAGTAGAAATTAACGGAACGATTGCATCAGGATCTGAAAATTACTTCAATGGTGGTACACCACTGACAGGTTCACAATCAACACTACCTAATGCTCCTTCCACGCAAGCATCCAATATCACTTTTTCCTCTCCCGCTTCCAATGGGTTTACCATCAACTGGACTAATGGTAATGGAGGTAACAGAATTGTAGTTATCAATTCGGCTGCGATTACATTTAGCCCTACAGCTGCAACAACGTATACAGCAAATACAGATTTTTCTGCAGGCACCGATTTAGGATCGGGGCAGAAATGCGTCTTTAATGGCTCAGGCAATTCCGTAGCCGTAACCGGTCTATCTCCTAACACTCAATATTTTGTTCGGGTGTATGAGTATAACGGTGCTGCTGCAGTGGAATCATATAATGTTAATACCGGAACGAATAACCCCAATAACAGATTTTCGCTCGAGTCAGAACCAACAACGGATGCAACCGCGTTAACTTTTAGTTCGGTGACAACAACGAGCATGACAGTAAACTTAACGCCAGGAAATGGAAGTGCTAGGATGCTTATTGCTTTCAATGGTGCCATCGGGTTCATTCCGGTAGATGGCACATCGTATACAGCCAATAGCAATTTCACCACCGCTACCAACCAATCCGGAAATGGAAAGATTGTAGGTATTGGCACAGGGTCATCATTTAACGTCACCAATCTTACGGCTAATACTTCCTACACCTTCAAGGTGGTAGAACTTAACGGAACGGTAGGGTCAGGGACTGAAAACTACTTTAATGGTGGCACACCACTGACAGGCACACAATCAACAGCTGCCAATGCTCCTTCAACACAAGCAAGCAATATAAACTTCTCAAGCGTTACTCCTACCAGCATGACGATTACATGGACCAATGGAAATGGAGGTAATCGAATCGTACTTGTACATGAGGGAGCTATTGTAAGCACGAACCCTTCCAATTTCAATTCTTATACAGCAAGTTCAAACTGGTCAGCACCAGGCTCACAAATTGGAGTTGGAAACTTTGTGGTATATAGTGGTTCAGGCAATTCTGTATCATTAACTAATTTAAATCCTAGCCAAACGTATCATGTTCGGGTTTATGAATTTAGCGGAACGATCGGATCTGGACTGGAAAACTACAATGTAAATACCGCGTCAAATAATCCGGGAAGCCAAGCTACCGTTTGCGCACCGCCAACAGTCCAGGCAACTGCCATTACTTTTGGTACCATTAATGCTTCTACCATTGATTTGAATTGGGTTAGAGGAAATGGAAACAATGTGATTATCCTCGCAAGGGATGGAGCCGCAGCGGCAGTAAATCCGACAAATGGAACCTCTTACACCGCTAATGCTGCATTTGGATCGGGTACTTCAATAACCATTCCTGATAACGATTATTTTACGGTTTATAATGGTTCAGGAACTTCGGTAACGGTAACTGGTCTCAATGGAAGCACTGCCTACAACTTCAAAGCCTTCGAATACAATACAACGAATACCTGCTACTTACAAACATCACCACCATCCAACGATGCAACCACTGGCTCTGCCGACAATACCTCTACACTCACACTCGGAACTGGTTCTGTTTCGATTTCATCTATTGTGAATACTCAACCGGCATCGGTCATGGCTTTGCAATGGACAGCAACCGACATTGGAGGAGATAATATCTCAACTCGATTTACCCAACTAGTCGTACGACCAGGCCCCAGCAATGACATTACTGATTTCACACAACTTATTTTGGGAGCTGAGTTGTATGATAACATGGGAAGTGGCCTTCAACATGGTACGGCTATTATTACATCCAATAGCATAACCATTCCAAGCATAAATGTTGGAGATATCAATGCATTTGCCAATGCAGCTGATTTGGGAACCATTCCCAATAACAGTAGCAAAATCTATACATTGAAGGTATGGCTCAAGCCATCACTAGGTGGCTCGCTGCCAACGACAGTAGACGGCTTAAATTTGGTGCTATCGGTAGCAGCCGGAGATTTCACCAGCGTGCCGGGCAGGGGTTCTTTTGTTCCTGCATCAACCACAAATTCAGGTGCAACCAACAACGCAATCTCGGTGGTCGCCACCAATCTGTCATTTGTACAGCAACCTTCCACCACTGCCAACGCCACCATTGCCCTAGCCACTCAACCCACTTTGCAAGCCACGGATGTGAACAATAACCGAGATCTTGGTTTTAATAATGCAGTTGCTTCGGTTAACACGGGAACCCCTGCCAACCTGAATGCTGCGTTTACGGCCTTTAACTTTGTTAACGGTATCGCAACCTTCACCGATTTGCGGTTTAACTCGGTAGGAACATCTACAATGACTGTTACGTCTAACAGCATTACCTCTCCGGCTAATGCAAGTCCGATAACAGTTAGCGCAAGCACCAATGTAACGGCAGGTGGTTTGCTTGGCCTAAATCCGGGCCCTAATTTGAACAACAGCACTACAAATCAGGCAGTCTTCGGCTTTACCCTTTCCACTACGGGAACTACACTTAACTTCACAGATGTAACCATCACTACGTCCTCCGACCCTGACGTGGCCTTTAAACCCACTTCAATTCGTCTGGTTAGATCCACAGACAATGATTTTACAACGGCAGGAAATAACACGGTAGTGTCTTCTACTTACACTACTCCCGGAAACAGCATTGACTTTTCCCCATTTGTGGCTTCCATCAATGGAAGCTCTTCTTACTTTTTTATTGTAGCCGATATTCAAGACTCGTATCCTACCCCACTGCCAACCATACAGTTGTCATTGGCATCGACTGCTGATTTTACCGTTTCATTAGGAGGTAAAACAGGAACAACACCCATTACCGGAACTAATTACACGCTTCAAGATTTGACCCCTCCTACCGTATCTTCAATAGTAAGTAGTTCAACAGTTAAATTGTTTGGTAATCAAGGCATCTCCGGAACAAGTGTTGATTTTCTGGTAACCTTTAGCGAACCAATAGCAAGTGGTGTTGATGCCGGTGACTTTACAATTTCAGCTGACCCGAGCGTAGGATATAACGCTACCGTAGGCATTTCGGGTAGCGGAAATACACGAACAGTAACGATCAACGGAATTTCCGGAACCGGTAGAATTAGCCTTGGATTAACCGATGACAACAGCATTGTAGACGTTGCCGGAAACACGTTGGCTGGCGCATCCAATGGCAGCGTGGCTCCAGCTTATTCCAGCACGCAATATTATACCATTACACTTCCTCAACCATCCAATTCAGTCACAGCTTTTTCTTCTTCAGCAACTTCTAATTCAGTAACCGTAAACTGGAATGACGCAGTTGCACCTGCCCAACAAGCAACTCACTATTTGGTAAGAATCAAAAAATCAACTTCTGTATTTTCGCCCGTTACCCTAACCGAAAATACCAATGACGGAGTTGATTATACCGATACCAATTTTGCAGACGGAACGCTGGCCACCTATGTTCCTTACGATGCTTCTCCTACCGGAACAGTAACTTTTAATGTAACATCCGGTTCTACGTATAATGTTGAAATCTATCCGCTGACATACACCGTAAACTACGGGGTTGCCAATTGGGATTATCGATTCACATCGCCACTCACCGGCTCAGAGACTACCCCGGTTTCATTCTTAAGTAGTGCTGTGCTCAATACGCTGGTCGTTCCTATCAGTTCACTTAAAACGTCTGCTGGTAATAGCGCAGATGTGATGCAATTCAGAATCTTTGACGATGGTCAAGATCCTATCTTACCCAACGTAATGACCCTGCAATTAAATGGCGCAGGCACGGAGAGAATCATTTTCAAATTAAGAGATCAATTAACTTTGGCAGAGGGTGCAAGCGTAACTGGGTTTACCACCAGCACCGGTACGATAGCAACAGCCTTTTATACAGGCAAGGGTACAACCAATACGATCACATTAACAAGCGCCAACAATGGTGATTGGAATTCGACCACCACGGTGAGTTATTCCGGCAGCGGCAATGCTATTTTCTCCACATTGGGCCCGCTTCAAATCATTGACTCGCACCCCGTTGCTCAAGCCGCAGACCAAGTTGTTACGTTTAGCACCAATGGCACTTTTGTGGTTCCGGCAGGAGTTACCAATATAACGGTTGAAGCCTGGGGAGGCGGTGGCGCAGGAGGCGATGGCTTTGCAGGAATTAATTTCAATGGTGGTGGTGGTGGTGGTGGTGGTGGATATAGTAGATCTTTTTTGGCGGTGACACCCGGCAATTCTTATAATGTTACAGTCGGTGCTGGTGGTCCATCAACTAATTTGAATGGTACAGGCAGCATTTTTGATAGTCAGGTGGTGGCGTTAGGCGGACAGGGAGGTACGTCTGCCAATTTCATTTCTGTAGGATTGGGTGGATTGGGTGCAGGATTAGGCGTTGGAGATGTGGTTTTTGCTGGTGGGGTGGGAAGGAATGGTTTCACGAGTCCGGTTGTTACTCCCTTTGGCGGAGGTGGTGGTTCATCGGCTGGTATTAACGGAAATAGAAATGGAGCAATTTC
>JAJTHV010000209.1 GCA_021300095.1 Flammeovirgaceae bacterium
GGCGCAGAACTACAGCCCGGGCTGGTCTGGGCATGGGCGGTCCATACATCCCGAGTTTGTGGAAGTGGTCAAGTTGTTCATGCTCACCTTTGAGCCATTCGCCCCACGTAGCAAGTCATTAGGCATCTCCAACTTGGCTACCCCGTGGTCATGTGGGGGGGGTTCGGCGGGAGGGCGGCACGACGCCGAATTTTGTCGTGGCCCTAGGGAAAATCCGGACTATGAGCCTGTGGATCTGTGTCGTTCGGTCCAGTCTGACTATGTGCGGTGTATGTTCCTTGGTGATCATCGTAGGCAGTGGGTGGTTGGTCATAAACATTTGGTGCATGGTCATTAGTGGTCGGAGGAGATTTGTATTCTGTGATTGGTGGTAGTCCCAGTGAGCCTACAATGCGATGATCGGGGGATGGCAGCGGGAGGTTGGCATCGGTTCCCGCAAATACGCTTGCACGTGATGCGGCCTCACGACGGAGGTGTTGGCAGAAGCGGATGTAGTGCCCACGTAGAAACTCGGTGTTGGCAAGGATGGGGCAGGCTTCGAACTTGTGTTCTTTGTTGCATACGATGCAAGGTTGGGAGTTTAGGTTGGGTCGTGACATTAGTTTCAGTACACACGCGGAGTAGATGTGGTACAGTGCTCGAGAATCATCGTCTTGAGGGACGGTGATGGGGTCCATTGATGTGTCATAAGGGGCGTCGTGGTCGGTAGATATGTCGAATGCGATGTTGTGGACGCGGGTAGGGCGTGGGTATGACGAACGTGAAGGCTGTGGAGGGCGTGGGAATGTTGGTCGGGAATCCTGCGAGCGGTGTGTCTGAGGTGCATGACGATCATCCAACATGGTAGGGCTATCTGGTTGCATTAGGAAACTTTCAAGGGTTTCGACAATTTGTCCTGGGGCGTATCGATGTTGGAGAGTGGACTGGGTGCGTTCTTCCCGTGTGACCCGGTTGAGGTATGCACTATAGCGAGTGCCGTTTATGAATAAGTCTAGTTCATTCTTGTCTGCCAATGATGTATCGATGTTCGCGATGTATGCTCGCATTTGCAGAAAATCGAGGAACGCGTTGTAGTATTGTAACAGGGACTCTCGACCTTGCGAAGGGTACGACTTTATCATGATGGAGGGTTGGGGGTGGAACGCTGGGTGACAGTGAAAGAGAATGTTTTTGAGTGCTGTGTATCCGTCACCGTGGCAGTTGGAGACGATATGGTGGAAGCGACTTGGGGGGGGGAACATGTCGTGTCGTTGTAGTACACGGTAAACTGCCTGGCGCATGTTTCGGATGCTTGTGATCGTGTTCTTGGGTAGGTCATCGTCTGTGGTATCCCCAAAAGTGAAGCCTGGTTCGCCTCCGTGATTCTTCCGGAATAGCCATAGGGGGTGACAGTAGTACCCGTGGTCCATGCAATGCATTGTGAAGTTACGATACCAGGTTCGAACCCCGGCTGGAGAGTCGTCCTTGCACGTGACTGGGTCATTAAATAGTCCTTTTTCCCACGGGGTGCGCAAGAGAAACAGTGTGCCGTCCGCGAGGATGAGGCGATCGCTTCCGTCAATGTACCAACGTTTGTTGTTAGTGGTGAAGGGGCCAGCCCCCACAGATAGGACGACTTTCCTATCGCGATGGCGTTCCCAACGTAGACGGACATCGGTGGGAAGTAAGAGGGGGTCGAAGTTGCTACCTGGTGCTCCCAGTGCCCCGCTCACGGTAGTTGGTGGGGTCGTCGTGCCGGATGCAGTGTATATGGCGGATGCGACGGCGGATCCAACATCCGCAGCTGTTGGTATGGCAGCGGCAATTGCTGCCAAGGCCAGATCCGTGGGGGTGGGCGGGGGTGCGACGGTATGTGCGGGGAAAGGTGTGGTAGAGATGTATTGCCAGTCCAGGTATGTGCGTATGTGGTCAGTATCAATGTGGAAGTGGCTGATTCCAAGGAAAAGACGGATCTTCGTTGCGGTGGGGGTTGCGGTGTAGGCATCGTGGAGGAGGTTTTCGAAGGTGCCATGATTGCGAATTCGAATCATGGTGGGTCCGCCGTGATATTTTGCCTTCAGCACGCAATTATTGATGAGTGGGGCGATGATGCTTGGATTCGTTGTCTCTGATGCTATCGGGCTAATGAGCTCCTCCGATATTTTTCTTCGCATTATAGTGAGAACGTCAGGAGACACAGCGGTTCGGGCGGAGCCATCTGTGAATAGGTCATCAATCTCCGGGATGTTATCAGCGTAATTGCCATTGAGATACTTGTGAGCGTCTTTCACTTCGGCATGTTCGAGGAATTCCACAGAGATGGATGCGATGAATTTGAAGTCTGATGGCATTGTCGGTAAGTCGTTCAGTTTGTATATGGACGGGGATGGTTGCGAGTTTGTGTCCGGTCTCGAGGTAAGGTGGTGTTGCGAGAGTGTGAGGGTGAGAATGAAAAGTGCAATGTGTTGAAATGTGATTCGGACTGAACCGCGGTTGTGTTGGTGGTCGTAGGTCATTCTTCTCCTTGCCCTAGCAGTACAGGGCAGTAGGGTTGGTACGAGTTCCGCGGTGGGAGTCACACAATGCGGAGAAGGTGTCACTGGCTGGGTCAGTCGTGGTTAGTGTACCACGAAACGATTGGTCCAAATAAATAAAAGAGTGTCAGTGACGCTTTTGTCTTGGCTTACGTCGTGGTCCGTTCTGTGGTGCTCGCGGAGTGAGGGAAGCAAGGAACGATGTTGTTGTTGTTGCTGTTGAGAGGTAATGGTGTGTGTTGTGAATGTGCAATGTTGGTTTCGTGTGTTTTGGACAAGCCACAGGTCGTCCCCTATTGCCGCTCTTGGTGGAGTTTTATTCCAGACAAGTGCAGTCACCCGGGGGTTGAATCTGTGCCGAAAATTGTTATCAAGAGGTCGTCCAATGTTTCTTGCCTTCAACGTCTCCGAGTGGGTGTGTTCCTCCTCGTATCCGTTTCCAAACAAGAGAAATGTGAAATTCCCTCGCAACAACAGCTATCGTTATGATTGTAGCGTATAATCAGCTCATAACCTGTCGACCTTCCTATTAGTACTCCGGTAGTAAGCAAAGTAACATGCAACTAAGTAGAGTAAAATAGAAAAGTGATGAGAGCATTGAAGCAACTCGTCTACGATATGCAAATTCTTCTTGGATCTGTCTGTCCATCTTGGATCTGTCTGTCCGTCAACCATTAGGTCGTCTGACACCCTCCCCTGATCATCTACCGTTAGGCAGTTGGTCACATCATAATCACATGTCATAGGGGACCGAGTGGTGACGGGTTGTAATGGCCCATGAGTCGCCGAGCATGTCGTGAGTGAAGGACCCATCCCAATGGTTTTGTCATGTCATCGGCAGGGTTGATAATCCCTGGTATATATTCCAATACGATGTCACCGTTTTGTTTCCATTCTTGGATCGCAAATGACGCGATGTCAATATGTCGTGAACGCTCCGTTGGGATTTGTGCGTTGATTATTTTGATAGTGGACATATTATCTTCATAGAGTGGAGTTGGGGCTGATTGGGGAAACCCAAGCTGCCCAAGGATTGAACGCAGGTATTTTGCCGTTTTAGCTGCGGAAACTGCGGCAATGAATTCTGCTTCCGTGGAGCTTGTAGCGGTGACGGTTTGGGTTTTGGATCGGTACGCGATGACTCCATTGTTGAGCGTGAACGCGTATCCAGTAGTAGAGCGCCGATTTCGCAAATCATTCGCGTGTGCAGCATCGACATAGCCGCAGAGGAAACCAGGAGAAGTGGGACGTGGGAACGTTGGGAGGGAGGCATCTTCGGGTAGGGGGGTGAACGTGGTGTGGGGGAGCGTGTCGTCTTTCCGTGGTTTCGTGTAGTATATTTTCCATGCCCGAGTTCGGCGTAGGTACCGGGCAACATTCTTCAAATAAGTGTAATGTTGGGCAGAGGGGCATGGTGAGAATTTGGATAGGGTTGTTACGGCGTATCCAATGTCAGGGCGGCAGGTGACATAGGCGTACATCAGTTCGCCTAAAAGGGAGCGATAGTTGAATCCGAATGCGGTCTCGAGGGTACCATGTTCATCGGTGCCGTCGGCAGGTCCGGTGGAGGAATATAGTTGGGTGGTGGCATCGAGCGGGAGGGGTGATGCTTGGTGGTCAGAGTCGGATTCATTGTGAGCGGGTGTCTCCCAACCGTGAGTTTTGAGAACGCGTTCGATGTAATGTGAACAAGAGATTGCAATGTACTGGTCATCCTGGTCGATGTCGATTCCGTTGAACTCGTGGATGAGACCCAGGTATTTGATTGGTGGGGTGTCTTCACCAGGAAGTTGGAGTTTGGAGCCAATGATGGTGTAAATATCTTTTGCAATGTTCTCAGTTGTGCAGGCGAGGGCAAAATCGTCGACTTGACGAAGTAGAAGGACTTGGACGCGACGGAAGATGGTAGTGTATATTGTTTTGTCGTGGGTGGTATGCCGAAAATGGAGTTCAGGGCAGCGTAGGATGTGATTGATGTGTGTCTCCCAAAGGCGTCCAGCCTCGGGGTGTCCTTGTAGTGCATGCTGTACAGGTAATACCATAGATCGGTCAATGTTTGTCCCATGTCGTGCTTTATACCAGTCGGCATATTGATCGTCGATCGCAATGTATGTTGGTTGATCCGGGGGTGGGGAATGTGCATATGCGTCCTGTGCGTCAGCACCATAGACACGGTAGCCTAGGTGAGCTGCCAGTGCGAAGAACATGCGTTGTACCGGTTGCTCTACACACGATGAGTATGTGGATGCAAGGGTATGGAGTGCTGGAGCGGAACGTGGGGAACCATCGCAACAATTTCGTGATCTCCTAGTGCCATCCCGCTTTATGTGATATGTCCAATGGGGGCGCAGAACTACAGCCCGGGCTGGTCTGGGCATGGGCGGTCCATACATCCCGAGTTTGTGGAAGTGGTCAAGTTGTTCATGCTCACCTTTGAGCCATTCGCCCCACGTGGATAATGTCTTGAGTTTCTTACGTGTGAATGTCCCGAGGGCGTGTTCCGCTGGTGTGATTGCATCGCTCTGTATGGCAGTGATGTGTGTCTGGATGAGTTCTAGTGGTATGGCGTCTGGGGAGACATCAATGTCAGGTTGCCGAAGGGATGCGATGGAGCGAATGTCAGCAATGGTGAAAGCTGGAAGATGTTCGTCGTCAGGTGCGTCCGGTTGAAAGATGTTGTGTTCAGAGATAGCTTGACGCAGGTGTTTGGCATCCATTGCTCGTTCCGGGGCAAAAACAATGTCGACGCTTGCGTTGCGATCACGGGTCTGTTGAAGAAGGCGCACGGCATCGTTCTTCGTGAAGACGTTGTGGTTGTTGATTTGGACAATGTATGCTCCCCGGATTTTGTTGGTGGCTGCTTTGTGGGTCGAGAACATTTTTGATGCGCTGCTATTGCGTGTGACGTTTGAAACATAGGCGCGATCGTTCAGTGCATCGGTGGAAATGGTCAAGCCGAATAATGGGTGGTTGCAGCGTTTGAGTAGTTTCTTAGTGAACGTTCGAGAGAAGGGGTTGACAGAGAAGTCGAGTGTCGGGATGGATGTTTCGTTGAGTTCAGCGGGGAATGGTGCTCCTGCTTGTACCCGTTGTAGGAGTTGGACATTCGGTGGAATGGAGTCGAAAGGTAGGTCATTCATTCCTTCGTCGAACCGAGCATGTTTGGCGATCATGACACGTGATGTTTCCGGGTTATACCATAGAATGTTTTTGGTCGTGTTAGGTATAAAACCTAGGAAGATTCCTTTTCTTGAATTCGTTTTGAATTTTGCGGGGCGTCGAGTGGTTGGTTTGACCCAAACTCGACATCCGAACGTGCGAAAAGCTGTGAAGTCGTCGATTTTTCCCACCGCAAGTGTCAATGGTGATTGGTGTTGGTCACGGGAGGGGATGGCGTTTTTGACCCGGATGTAATGGTGAAACGCATAGGGCCAAAATTTTGCAGGTAAGTTCGAGCCAAGGAGGAGAGCGCGGACGCCATTTGCTATGTTCAGGTGGGCGCGTTCCACTGGTCCGTTTTGGTGTGATGCACCTGCACCAGTAGGGCGGGTCTCGTAGCCATATGTAGTGAACAATGAACGGATTTTTGGGTTTCGATATAGTTCCCCGCCTTGATCGAGAAATACGTATTTACCGTCGCACGGTGGGGCGTGTTGCTGCAGGAAATTCCGTATCCATGCAATTGGGGATGCTTTGGACACCCTTGTTTCACCATGATATCGCCGGGAGAAGTGGTCGACAATCAGAATATATGCTGTTTCGCCGTGGAGTCCTATATAATCTTCTGCTCGGGTCGACTGGTTCTTGGATGTGCAACCGGCGAAAGCGAAATCGATAGATAGTCCTTGGTACGGTGCAGTAGCAGTCCGGGTGGAGTTGGGGCCTGGTGGTTCCTTCTTCTGCTTGGATTGTATACATACCGGGCAGGTGTCCAGCACAGGGGTTTCATGTCGAAAGTGTGGAACACCCTTGACGAATTTATGTGCGTTGTATAGGTAGTGATCGCTGGGATGCCCGAGCCGCTGGTGCCAAAGCATCCGTTCTGTAGAGGTCTTGATCGTTGAGATTGGTGTGTTCCGGTGGATGTATTCGTGGAAGGGGAGGGAATAGTACGTCGATGGTGTTGTCTCCAGGTCCTTGCGGAGGTTGTGGTAGTGGTCTACCTGGTGTAGGAAGATGTTGAGTAATGTCGCTTTCTGGCAGTCGTCGGCAAGGTTGTTGTCGTCATGGGCGTGTGTGTGAATGTTGTTCACTGGGGTTGCGTCCAGTTGCGACGGTGGTACTTGCGGGGGTATTAGTGGTTGTGTGTATGCCTTCCCGAGGATGAGTGCGCCATGGATCACCACGTCCTTGGCTCCGGTCTCACGATGGTGCGAATGGTACGTGAATGTATTAGAATCATAATCTTTGGAGATTGTCTCACCAGTGTACTCGTTTGTGTTGACGCCAGCTGCCCGGTTAAAGTCACGTTCATCAATTACGGTGGTGCGGATATCAGGGTGGTAGAAGGCCTTGATGGGGAGGAATCCAGACTGGTTTTTTGCTGGGACATGTAGATATCCGACACCGAGTGGGATTTTGTCAGAACCTTCAGACGCTGGTAAGAGTTTAATGGGACATGGGAATGACGGGGAGAACCAGACGAAGTTGTGGAACATGTGAAGTTGATCAGAGCACGTAGCCCAAGCTCCCGTGTCCAGTTGTGCATAGATGGCGTCGTCATTGTGGTCAAACCGTAGATGGTGTTGGTCGGGTTTGTGTTCCGGATAGTCTCTCGCGGTATCGTGGGATGGGATATGGATGGGAGTTTCGAGTTTCACCGCATTGATGTCGGTCGCCCTCCCCTGATCTAGAGGAGGAAGTGGGGTACTTGGAGCATTCAGGGCGGAAGGTAGCAAGTCATTAGGCATCTCCAACTTGGCTACCCCGTGGTCATGTGGGGGGGGTTCGGCGGGAGGGCGGCAC
>JAJTHV010000334.1 GCA_021300095.1 Flammeovirgaceae bacterium
ATACTGATCATGGCAAAAGAAATCACATTTGATACCACCGCCCGCGACCGAATTAAGAAGGGTGTAGATAAGTTGGCCAATGCTGTTAAAGTAACTCTTGGCCCGAAAGGAAGAAATGTAATTCTTGATAAGAAATTTGGCGCTCCTACCGTAACCAAAGACGGTGTGTCTGTAGCCAAAGAAATTGAATTGAAAGACCCTATCGAAAATATGGGTGCACAGTTGGTAAAAGAAGTTGCCTCTAAGACTGCGGATGCAGCCGGTGATGGTACCACAACTGCTACTGTACTTGCACAAGCGATCTATGGCCACGGTATTAAGAACGTTGCTTCCGGTGCTAATCCAATGGATTTGAAGCGCGGTATCGATAAGGCTGTTGAGGCTGTAATCGAAAGCTTGAAAAAGCAATCCAAGCAAATCAAAGGATCTCAAGAAATCACTCAGGTAGCTACTATCTCTTCGAACAGCGATGCGGAAATCGGTAAAATGATTGCCACTGCAATGGAGAAAGTAGGTAAAGACGGAGTTATTACTGTTGAAGAAGCCAAAGGAACTGAAACCGAAGTAAAAACGGTAGAAGGCATGCAATTCGACCGTGGTTATTTGTCACCTTACTTCGTAACGAATACAGAGAAAATGGAAGCTGACTTAGACAGTCCTTACATTTTGATCTACGACAAAAAAATCTCATCAATGAAGGAATTGCTTCCTATTTTGGAAGCTACAGCCCAAACTGGCAAGCCTTTGTTGATTATTGCAGAAGAAGTTGAAGGCGAAGCCCTGGCTACTTTAGTAGTGAACAAAATCCGTGGCGCACTTCGTGTAGCTGCTGTAAAAGCTCCTGGTTTCGGAGATCGCAGAAAAGCGATGTTGGAAGATATCGCGATCCTTACCGGAGGTAAAGTGATCAGCGAAGAAACCGGCATGAAGCTGGAAGACGCTAAATTAGAGTTCTTAGGTCGTGCTGAAAAAGTAAACATCGACAAAGACAATACTACGGTTGTAAATGGTGCAGGCAAGAAAGCCGAAATCACAGGCCGTATCAACCAAATCAAAGCACAAATCGAAATCACTACATCTGATTACGACAAGGAAAAATTGCAAGAGCGCTTGGCGAAACTTTCCGGTGGCGTTGCCATCCTCTACATCGGTGCTGCCACTGAAGTAGAAATGAAAGAGAAGAAAGACCGTGTAGACGATGCGCTTCATGCTACCCGCGCTGCGGTGCAGGAAGGTATCATTCCCGGTGGTGGTGTAGCGTACATCCGTGCTATCGAATCATTGAAAAACGTGGTAACGGACAATGAAGATCAGTCTACCGGTGTAAACATCATCCGTTTGGCTTTAGAGGCTCCTTTGAGAACCATCGCAGAAAATGCAGGTCAGGAAGGATCGGTGATTGTGAACAAAGTAAAAGAAGGCAAGAAAGATTACGGATACAATGCCGGTGAAAACAAGTTCGAAGACTTCTTCGCAGCGGGTATCATCGACCCTACGAAAGTATCGCGTTTGGCTTTGGAAAACGCAGCTTCTATCGCAGGTTTATTATTAACAACCGAAGCGGTGGTATCTGAAATTCCGGAAGAAAAAGAAGCTCCATCTATGCCTCCCGGAGGCGGCATGGGTGGCATGATGTAATCTGCCCTAATGATAAAAACGCCCCCTTCCTTTTCGGGATGGGGGCTTTTTTTTGCCTGATGAGTTCTTTAACTTGCACCTCGAACTAACACACCCTATGGTAATTCACTCCAACTTCCCCGACTTCGTTTTGTTTTTATATGTTCACATGGCATTTGCCGATGAATCCATGCATGGATCCGAAGAAGAAGTAATCCTTGCTAAAATGACGAAACTGTTTCCAAGCGAAACTGACCTGAAAGCTAAGTTTGACGAAGCCTCAGCCGCTTATAAGAAACTGGATCGCCAAACAGTGATGACCATCATCAAAGATACTTTCAAACATTTCGATCAGGTGAAGTTTGCGCAGAAGTATAAGATCTATACCGACATGTATGACATCGTCAATGCCGATGGAAAGATCGAGGAGTCAGAAAAACATGCGCTGGAAAACCTGAAAGCAATTATCGACCTGAACGCGGAATCGAAGAAAGCGTAAGTACTACTTTTCTTTTGTAAATAGAAAAACGCCTCCACCCTGTTTCAAGGTCATTTCTTGTTTGGCCGGATTAAACTCCAACACCACTCCTGCCCGATCAAATTTAAATGCATCTTTTTCTTTGGGTGTTAAAGGAAATGAAGGTTGGCCTGTAGCTTGTGCCATCAATCCATTTCCCTGTTTAGTAATGGTAATCTTCAGTGGCAATTGCTGACTCGCATAAACACCTAAATACTGATCTAGTTCTTCCGGAATTATTTTGTAAACCGCTTCATTAAACTGCGGGACTTTATACGGCTTGTTGAAACAGATGCTTAACACACCTATCAGAATATCATTCATCGGGTAACGTTGGCCATTGGAGCAATAGGCAAACGCTAGACTATCTTCTGGAAAGATGGCTGCATTGGATGTAAAACCGTCTATCCCACCATTGTGGCCAAACGCTCGCTTGCTGCCAAACGGAATTTGGAACAACCCCATCCCAAAACCATCTACGATAGTTTTCATTTTTAACACACTGGCAGCACTCACTAGTTGATTGCTAAAGAGAGCTTCCATAAAACGAACCAAATCAGTTGGTGTTGAAACGATCGCTCCGGCACCGTGCGGAATACTCATATCGGTTTGAGGCTCCTTCTTCCAATCCTCTCCTTCCCAATGATATGAAAAACTCTCATTGTCTTTACTCGCAGCCGGCTTGCCATAATAGGTATCTGTCAGTTTTATCTTTTGAACAATGCGCTCTTGCAAAACCTGTGCGTACGGTTTCTTGCGCAGGTTCTCGATGATAAATCCTAGCAAAATAAAATTAGAATTGCTGTATTCCACTTTCGTGTCCGGCTCAAATACCGGGGTGGTTTTGGAAATCAGAGCTACCATTTCGTCTTTGGACTTGGGTTGCGTCATCCACGTGAGATAGGCGGGATCGTTCGTGATATTGAAGATACCGGATCGGTGATTCAGCAGCTGGCTGATCGTAATTTTAGATGCATTGGGAACTGTTGGGAAGTACTTAGACAACGGAGTGCTAAGTGATAACTTCCCTTCTTCTATCAATTGAAAGACGAGAACGGTGGTGAACGTTTTCGTGATGGAGCCAATACGGTATTTGGTTTTAACCGAAGACATCACCGGTGGCACGGCCTCCTTCTCACTATAGCCAATCGCTTTCACGTAAAGCAACTTACCATTTTTTGAAATTGCTACACTACCCATCGCTTGTTGATTGGATGACAGCGAAGCAAAGAGGCTATCCAGCTTTGCGACATTCAGTTGTTGACTTTGGCCAACAATTGCCAAGCTGCAAAATGCCCACGTGAGCAACACTCCCCTTCTTTTCATGTTCATACTATGCATCTTTTTTAATTGCTGTTACATACAACCAGGCGCTCATCGCACCAAAGAACAAAACACCCACCAGATAATAAAGCGATTGCCCCAATGCGCCTGAAATGGAATGCTCCAGATTAACCATCCCCATTAAGTCCGGTTGAAAGACAGTTAATATCGCAACAAAAACTCCAGTTAAAGCACCGCCCGCGATCAATCCTGTAGCAAACAAACTTCCTTTGCCCAAATCATCTTCTTCTTTCTTTTCATTTTTCTGTTCGCTGCGATAGTCTACATAACCTTTGATGGCACCACCTATGAAAATAGGTAGCGTTGTGGCCAGTGGTAAGTACAAACCAATAGCAAATGCCAGCGCTTTGATACCACACAACTCAATCATCACCGCAATAAACACACCCACCATTACGAATTGCCAATCGAGGTTGAATGAAAGAATGCCGCGCGCGAGTGTCGCCATTAAGGTGGCTTGCGGAGCCGAATATAAATCGCTGCCAATTGCGTGCGTAATACCTTGCGCTTTCATCACTTCGGTAGGCGTATCGAGAATCATTACCACTAATCCGATGGCAATCGAAGAAACAATTGCTCCAATGAATAGAGCCAGCTGCTGGTAGCGAGGCGTGGCCCCAATGATGTAACCCGTTTTTAAATCTTGCGAAGTGCCCCCCGCATTCGCGGCAGCGATACAAATCATTCCACCTACAACTAACGCCAGCGGTTCGAACAGTTTACCGCTCCATCCCACGGCAGTGAAAATTAAACAAGTGCCCATCAATGTTGCGATCGTCATCCCCGAAATGGGGCTATTGCTCGATCCGACTAAACCTACAATGCGACTTGCTACTGTGACAAAGAAAAATCCAAAGATGATGATCAGCACACCAATGAATAACTTTTGCAAAAGGCTTTCGCCCGGAATATTGGGCATGATGGTGAGCACTGCTATGAGAATAAGACTGCCTACGATCACCACTTTGAAAGATAAATCGCGGTCGGTGCGCAACACACCAACTTCCCCTTTTTCTTTCAAGGAACCAACGCTTTCGCGGAAGGAACTGATGATTGTAGGAATGGTTTTCATCAAAGTGATAAACCCTCCGGCTGCTACAGCACCCGCCCCAATCTGACGAATATATGCGCGGTAAATAGCATCGGCATAGCTGCCAAAAGTATGTGTGGCAGGGTCCCAACTTCCGGGGCCGCCCGGTTTTGCAATGTCTGCGAGGTATCCCAACTTCACCAACTGTGTGGCGATCGTATCTGCGGGCACTAAGGTTGCCAATAATGGAGTCATGGCCCACCATGCTAATACAGAACCGGCTACTAACACACCGGAAATGCGGAAGCCAATGATATAGCCAACGCCTAAATATTCGGGTGTGATTTCACCGCGGGTGGCAGCCGATGGCCAGAACTTATTAACCTGACTTGTTACGAACGAAGGCGTCTCTGCAATGATGTGCAATACCTTTTGCAGAATGGCATAGCCAAACGCAACTCCCATACCGATGAAGGCCGTCTTCGCAAAGTCACCACCCTTCTCGCCTGCCTGTAATACCGAAGCACAAGCGGTGCCTTCTGGGTAGGGCAACGTGCCGTGTTCCTTTACGATAAGCGATCTGCGCAGCGGAATCATCATGAGGGTGCCGAGCATACCACCAAAGGCTGCTAAAATGAGAATGGTGAGGTAGTTGAAATATCCTTCGCCCACGCTTACACCGTCTGCACCAGGAGAGAGAAATAAAAATCCCGGCAAGGTAAACACCACCCCTGCAGCAATGGACTCTCCTGCCGAGCCGGTTGTCTGTATGATATTATTTTCGAGAATAGTCGTCTTTAAAAATTTGCGGCCGAGTGTAATAGCGATTACCGCAATGGGGATGGATGCAGATACCGTGAGGCCTGCCTTGAGCGCTAAGTAAACGGTAGAACAACCGAAGAGAATACCAAATAAGATACCGAAGCCAATCGATTTCACAGTAAACTCAGCCACATTCTGCTCGGGTGCGATGTACGGCTTAAACACTTTGGGTACTTCCATAAGAACGATTATTTTTTAACAGTGAAAAAATTAAACAGCACTAGCAAAACCGTAGAGGTAAGCCCAATCATCGATAAGGTGTACCACATCATCGCTGGGTTGGATTGCATGTATTCACCCCGCAGCCAATCGGATAGCAAACCTGCGGTGAGTGATCCAATGGCAATGGGCAAAAACGCAAAACCCATAAATGTGCCGATCTGATCTTTGGGTGCGATAGCACTCACATACTCATAGAAACGCGGTGCCTGAATCGCCTCGCCCAATGCGAAGAACATGATACCGACAATGGTTGCTGTGATCGACCCACCCGCTCCGATGATAATCCAAGATATGCTAGCAAGACCAAGACCAACGGTAATCGCTGAGATGGATTTCCACTTACTGACCAGTGCGGTTATGGGAATAGTAATGAGAATGATGGTCCACGCATCTACTGTTTCGAGAAACTCAAAGGCATCGTAATGTAAAATGTCTTTGGCATAAAATGGAAGTAAGTAAAAGATCTGCCAGAACATCAT
>JAJTHV010000228.1 GCA_021300095.1 Flammeovirgaceae bacterium
ACAATGCACCCCACCAATACGAGTTCCTTTATAAGGTATTGTATAACTAGTCTTATCATTCAAATAATTAGTACTACAACTGTTATTGCCCAGACTCCAGTATTAGGCGATGCTGGTGCAATTTGGCACGGATCATTCGGGACATACTTTGCAAGTCCCAACGCGATTCAGATAAGAGATAATTATGCTTACGTGGCTACTGGTTCAAGCTTGCAAATAATTGATATTTCAAATCCATCATCCCCGGCAATAGTTTCAAGCATAGCAAATGGTGTTACTAACGTAATATTTGATAACGCCCGATCGATTGCAATTTCAGGAGGATATGCATTCATAACATCCTTTTCTGATAGTAAATTAGTAATTGTTAACATTTCGGATCCGTTAAAACCTGTGGTCGCAGCTCGCATTTCAAATGGCTATCAGGGGGCTGTAATTTCATTTCCTCAATTTATTCATGTGTCAGGTCATTATGCCTACATCAGCAATCTTGGGAATAATACAGTTGAAATACTTAATATTTCATCGCCATCTAACCCCTCACATGTAGGAACTGCATCAGATGGAGTTGCAGGTATATCGCTAAAAAGCCCGAGATCAATTATTTTAAAGGATAACAATGCCTACGTTGCTTGTGCAGAGTCAAACTCTATTGAAGTTCTAGATATTTCAAATCCTACTTCCCCAAAACATATAGGCAGGCTGACGAATGGGGAGGGTGGAGCCATACTGAAACAAGTGGAATCAATAGCCAGCCAAGGTAATTATGTCTATGCCGTAGGTATTGGATCAAACTCTTTGGAGGTTATTGACATAACGAAACCGTCAGCACCAAAGCATGTCGGGATCATTATGGATGGAAAGGATGGAGCACTATTAAACTTCCCACAATCAGTTACAGTTAGTGGTGAGTTTGCTTACGTAGTAAGTGCAATAAGCAACGCACTAGAGATCGTTAACATAAGTGATCCAACCAATCCGGTTCACGCTGGAAGTCTCGAAAATGGAGAAGGAAATGCTATTCTTGATGGGCCTGTTAAAGTGCTTGTATCAGGTACAGCCGCTTACATCTTGTCTAGTTCTTCACTCGAAATTGCAGATGTCTCAGATCCGACTGCACCTTTTCATAAAGCTACTATAAAAAACGGGGACGGAAGTGTTAAGCTGGAGGGCGCCCGATCGGTTTACGTGCAAGGAGATCATGCTTATGTGGCCTGTTCTGTTAGCAATTCATTGACAGTAATCGATGTTAGTACCCCCAGTAAACCACGCCCTGCTGGTGTACTTCTCAATGGGCAGAACGGAGCGAATTTGCTTGGAGCGAGTGGTGTATATATCTCAGCTGATTTGGCGTTTGTGGCAAGTAGGTGGGGGCATGCCCTAGAAATCATCAATGTTTCTGATCCAACCAATCCGATTCATGTATCTACTTTGTCAGATGGAGATGACGGTGCCGCATTAAGTGATCCTTATGCAGTTTACGTTTCTGGTGGCTATGCGTATGTCTGTAATAACTATGGTTTTAACTTAACTATTGTAGATGTACGTAATCCATTAACTCCAATTCATGTAGCCTCTATTAATACTGGTATTTTTCCCACTGCAGTGGTAGTCAAAGAAAATTACGCTTACGTGTCAACAGCTTATGCCTTGCAAATTATAGACATCTCTGACCCATCATCACCTTTCATCGCAGCGAGTCTAGAGGACGGAACCGATGGTGTGGTAATCAAGAGTGGAAGTAGTCTCTATTTATCTGACGGATACGTCTATGTAACAAGTGCAGCTTCTAATTCGGTGGAAATAATTGACGTGTCCAACCCCTTAGCCCCTAAGCATGCTGGCAAAACCAATTTTCCAGATTACATTCTCAACAATCCACAAGGGATTTCAGTTGAAGGAAATTTTGCCTATGTCACCTGCCGTGGCTCTTTTACTGTGTTGAACATTTCGAAGAAAAACGACCCTACTTTTGTGACTCGTTTTTTAAACGAAGATAGTGAGGTTAGAATCGGGCCTACTTCGCCATTTATTAAGAATAATTATTGCTACATAGCTGAGCCTTCTGAGAATCTTTTACAAGTAATTGAGTTAAATGGATCAAATCCTCCTTCATCTTTGCAAACGGTTGATAGCACTAGTACTTCATTCCGTGTGCGATGGAAAAAAGAATTAGGGGCAATCAGTTACTTCGTTGACTTATTCAAAGATTACAATCCAGTAGGTGGGTTTACCAATTTGGCTGTAAATGACACCTCTTTTTTCTTTACCGGGCTCGAGCCTCTGACTCACTATTATTATCGTGTTCGCTCGTACAATGGCAAAAGTATATCATTGAACTCAGGAAAGGTTCACGCTTTTACTTTTATTGTACCTGTAGCTCTTCCAGCTTCTAATATTACCACAAGCTCGTTTAGAGCGAGTTGGAATCCTATTACTGCGAGCAATTGGCCTAATTCTTATTCCTTTGATATTGCTTTGGACGAAGCATTCAGTAACCCCTTTAATATAATTATACCAGCAACGGCCATTGCTGTTAACTTTATTGATTTGGCCAATGATCTAACGTATTACTATAGAATAAGAGCTGGTGGATATTACGACAATGGCAATATAGTATACTCGCCTCCTTCAAATGTCATTATGGTTAAATTATCTCCAATTCCCGAAGATCCTATTACTGAAGTTTCTGACCCCGATAATGCATGCTCAATAGAAGTATTTCCAGTTCCAGCAAAAACTGAAATCAACCTACTATTTAAAGGCTTTGACAACTGTTGTAAAGTATCCTTTGCGATTTTTAATTTAATGGGTCAAGTGGTTTATCAAAATCAAACTTCAACTTTTCAAACAGTTTCAATCTCCTTATCGACACTTCCAGCTGGGTTTTATAGCATCAAAGTCATTCAAGGAGATAAAACCTTAACTAGAAGTTTTATCAAAGAATAACTGTAATCAAAATGATAAGACAGCTGAGGCTATCGTATTATTGATAATAATGAATTGACCGGGAACCAGTATTTGTGGGAAATTACTTTGTTGGAAGCGTTACCACTTCAACACTAATAAATCATGACCACTCTGGTACAGGCAGTCCGTTCACTGTTAACCTTCATGTACCTCAAGGATGCAATCCTCTGATAGCGTCATTTGACTCGAGCATGTCTTAGGTATTGTTTGCATTGGCTACAATTTACTTTGAAGTTACCATGTTGTTGGCAACTCCCGAGTAACTAGCATCCAAAAAATCCAAAACTTTTCCCTTCATTCTGTCACAAATCGGAGGTGAGGTTGTCTTACAGTTAAATCGGCCAAAATAGGCCGAAATAGACTTTTTTTAACCTTTACCTAACTAACGCAAATGAAAGAAATCCTCATTTTTTTTGTAGCTCACTGGTACTTGTCCCTGTTCTTTCAAACATTTTTTCTCCACCGCTACGCTGCCCATAAGGCATTTACGATGAATAAATTCACCGAAAAGGTGTTCTTTGTTCTTACCTGGATATTCCAAGGCTCCAACTATTTAAGCCCGTTTGGCTATGGCGTCATGCACCGCATGCACCATGCTTATGCCGATACTGAAAACGATCCGCACTCTCCGAAGTATGATGAAACCATCTGGAAGATGATGTGGAAGACCAAAACGATCTATTCAGACATCGCCAGCGGTCGTGTTGTACCAGAGGCTCGCTTTACGGAAGGTGTAGCACGCTGGGATTCGTTCGATAAGTTCGCCCGCTCATGGCCGTCACGCTTATTTTGGGGAACGCTTTATTTTTTGTTCTACCTGAAGTTCGCAACTGTATGGTATTTGTGGATATTATTACCCGTTCAGTTTTTGATGAGCCCCATTCACGGAGCGATCATCAACTGGTTTGCACACAAGTACGGCTATCGCAATTTTGAAGTAGGAGATACCTCCAGAAACTTTTTGCCGGTAGATGTTTTGATGATGGGCGAGAGCTATCACAACAATCACCATAAGCATGGCTCGCGTGCCAACTTTGGTGGCGTGCGGTGGCACGAATTAGATCCTACCTATTTGGTCATTCGCATCTTAGACAAAGTAGGCGTCATCCGCTTAGTAGCTCAGAAGCATGTAAGCCTCGAGCGTGTGCGCAAGGCAGCTTAATTGATCAGGTTATTGAAAGAAAAACCGGGTTTGCAGCCCGGTTTTTTTATTGTATACTGCCTTGCTTGAGCAACTCTGTCATCAGGTGATCAATCCGCCTCGGTTTCAGCGAGACGGCATCCATCAGGCACCACACCATCCGCGAACGCGTAAGCACGGTGTCGCCCTTCCGCAATACCACAAACCGCTCGAAAGTAGCGCCTTTGGCTTCACCCACCCAGGTTTCGCCAATCACTGAATCGCCCAGAAACGCTTGTTGTTGGTAGTCTATTTCGTGCCGCAACAGCATCCAGGCGTACTTTTGCTGCATCTCGGCCGAAGCCAGTGCCTGCCAATGTGCAATGGCCACATCCTGCACCCAGCGCACATAAACTACATTATTGACGTGATGGTATTGATCGATATCGGCCGGCTGTGGGCTTATTTCGTGGCGAAAGGGTGCTCGTATATCCATAGCTTAAATTCGTTCAAACGGTCACTACTTTACAGGAAAACTGAAATACCAAGAAAATTGTACTATCTTTGACCTTTATTTATCAAATTACAATAACAAACAAATGAAAGAAGGAACAGTAAAATTCTTCAACGAAGCTAAAGGTTTTGGATTCGTAAAAGAAACATCAACAGGTCAAGAGTATTTCGTTCACGTAACGGGATTGGTAGACAAGATTCGTGAAAACGATTCTATCACATTCGACCTAAAAGAAGGTAAGAAAGGTTTAAATGCGGTTGACGTTCGTTTAGCCAATTAATATCCGATCACTTTTTAAATAAGAGCCCTGCACTTCGCGGGGCTTTTTTATGACAAACACTTCACACTTTGACATTCAGCGATTTTAATTTTGACGAGAAGCTTTCCGAAGGGCTGGCTTCCATGGGTTACATCAACCCCACACCTATACAGCAGATGGCCATTCCGGTGATCATGCAAAAACACGATGTGATCGCCTGTGCACAAACCGGCACCGGCAAAACGGCTGCCTATCTGCTGCCGATTCTCAACAATATTGTCAACTCGCAAAAACGTCACCTCAACACCTTAGTGATTGCGCCTACGCGCGAACTGGCCCAACAAATCGATCAGCAGATTGAAGGGTTTAGCTACTTCCTAGGCGTCAGCTCCATTCCGGTTTACGGAGGAGGCGATGGTGCCATCTGGGATCAGCAAAAGAAAGCTTTGGAAGCTGGCGTGGAGATCATCATCGCCACACCAGGCCGCTTGATTGCACAACTGGCTTCCGGCACCATTAAGTTGGATCATGTAGAACATTTAGTGTTGGATGAAGCTGACCGCATGCTTGACATGGGCTTCTATGAAGACATCATTCGAATTATAAAATACTTACCGGCCGAGCGACAAACCTTATTGTTCTCCGCTACCATGCCACCCAAGATTCGCTCTTTGGCGAATCGCATTTTGAAAAACCCACAGGAAATCAACATCGCCATCTCAAAACCAGCCGAGGGCATTTTGCAATTGGCGTATTCGGTGTATGATGAGCAAAAGGAAAAACTGATCAATATTCTTCTCAAGAACAATCAATACACCAGCATTCTCATTTTCGCGTCTACCAAAGAGAATGTGAAAAAACTGGATCGTTCATTACAGAAAATCGGGTTGGTGGCCAAAGCCATTCACTCGGACTTAGAACAAAACGAGCGCGAGGCCATTCTCCGCGAATTCAAAAACAAACAACTTTCTATTCTCATAGGCACCGATGTGTTGTCACGGGGCATTGATGTGGACGGAATCAATCTGGTCATCAATTTCGATGTGCCACCCGATCCGGAAGATTACATTCACAGAATTGGTCGCACGGCTCGTGCTGCTACCACCGGCACTGCTATTACATTGATCAATGGAAACGATCAACGCAAATTTTTCCGCATTGAAAGCATGATCGGCAAAGAGATTGAGAAAGTAAAGTTGCCGGATGAATTAGGTGCTGGTCCCGTGTATGAGCCCGAAAAGAAACCAGCTTCCACCGGATTTAAAAAACCATTCAAGAAGAAAAGCAATTTCAGGCCTAAGCCTCGAAGCTCAGGGCATGGAGGTTGATGGTGTTTTGGTGATGAGGTGAGTAATCATCTCCGAATAATATTCACCAAAGTAAGGCCCCACCCAATTGAGTGCCATCACTTCTTCTTCGTTTCCGGCTGCATAGTAGCGATCGTCTGTTACGTAGCCGGTGTAGTTGCCGTTGAAGCTGGTGATGATCATTTTCTTTCCCTGTCGGGCAGCTAGGGCTTCTAACTCTTTATTCACAAAGATTTCGCCCGAGAAATCGCACGGAGTTCCGATCAATAGAATATTTCCTAATTGAAGCACCGTAAGTTCGCCTTGTAGTGGTCCCACTAACGAACTAAACGCCCAGTTTCGTACTTTCCAATCGGTGGCAATGCGTAACTGCGAAGCACCGAATCCAATCGGGATGTGGGCGCTGGTGATAGCGATTGAATCGGTGAGAGGAGAGCGAGGTGCTATTTCTATTTTATGATGCAGTCTATCAGCAGCAGAATCAATTCGTTGAAAGTCGGTGCCGGTGACACCCTTGAGGCGGTGACTGCCCACCATGCCCGCCATAAAGACCGCGAAATCGGCCTTTTGTTCCAATCGATCCGTCAGCGCATTGGGATAATCACCCGATATAATTCGACTCAACAATTCCACTGTTGTGGGATGCGCACTATAGCTGACCAAAACTCCACGGCTGCTATCAGATCGTGTAAACTCAATACCCCGAAGCTTCCCATCTACTTTTCCATTGGTTCCATCTAATCGATTCTCGACATACTCGGTTGCATCTTCCTCAAAGTATGACAACCGACTTGGCTTGGCCGATTGGAGGGCAACCTCTAGATGATCTACAATTTGTTGGGAGATATTGGCTACCCACTCATCATGATATTTGCCTAATGTAATTCGCCCTATCGCACTTGGATCCCAGCCGCCTAAGCTGCTGTGGGTGTGCGTGGCCGTGAGGTAGATAAAGTAATTTTTGTTTTGCTTTTGTAATTCATTTTCAATCCGTTCTTTGATTACAGGCGGAAACAGCATCAGATCGGCACTCACCACAAAGTAAGTGGCAGTTCCTTGCCGGATAGCAAGTACACGGCAATAAACGGAGTCATGAATGCTCTCGTATTTGTCTTTAGGTGTGTAGCCCGCCATGGGCATGCTGTAAGAAGGAATGATGTTGAATTTACTCCACCCGATTTCAATAGGCTGTTTAGTAGAAGATGGAAGCGTTGACCGCTGTAGTCCTTCCATCATAGTTTGATGGAAAGGCTGTTCCGCTAAAGGAGTGTAATCAATGGGAGCAATTAACGAAACAGCGAGTGCCAGCACGAAAAGCACCATACCGAGCAGCCATTTGATAAATCGTTTCACGATCGAAGAATTTTAGGATGCCGACAAATGACGACTCATCGTAACCTCACAACAATCACGCCTGATTTTTGCGCGCAATGACTTTCTCGGTGGCTTTGATGATTTGCTCCGTGCTCAAGCCATATTTGGTTAGCAATTGCGTAGGCGTGCCACTTTCGCCAAAGCTATCATTCACCGCTACAAACTCTAGTGGTGCGGGGTAGAAGCGCGACAATACCTGCGCTACACTGTCGCCCAACCCGCCATTGATTTGATGCTCTTCGCAAGTCACGACACACTTGGTTTTTTGTACGGAAGCTAGAATCGCTTCAACATCCAAAGGTTTAATGGTGTGGATGTTAATCACCTCCGCACGTATGCCTTTTTCAGCCAATGCAGCTTCCGCCTCCACCGCCAGCCACACCATGTGGCCGGTAGCAAAGATGGTTACATCCGTGCCGTCAATCAGTTTATCCGCTTTGCCAATGGTAAAGGGACGATCGGCTGCCATAAAGATGGGCCAGGTCGGTCTGCCAAAGCGTAAGTAGGCCGGACCTACGTGTTTTCCCAAAGCAATGGTTGCGGCTTTGGTTTGGTTATAATCACATGGAACAATCACGGTCATGCCCGGAAGCATTTTCATCATACCAATGTCTTCGAGGATCTGGTGCGTGGCACCGTCTTCACCGAGGGTAAGTCCGGCATGCGAAGCACAGATCTTCACATTCTTGCCAGAGTAAGCAATCGACTGACGGATTTGGTCATACACGCGCCCGGTGGAGAAGTTCGCAAATGTCCCTGTAAAAGGAATCTTACCACCAATGGTCATGCCAGCTGCGAGACCCATCATGTTGGCTTCGGCAATTCCTACCTGAAAGAAACGATCCGGAAAATCCTTTTTAAAGGCATCCATTTTCAGCGATCCCGTCAGGTCGGCACACAAGGCAACCACATTGCTGTCGACTTTGCCTAGTTCGTGTAAACCGGCACCGAAACCGGAGCGTGTATCTTTCTTTTCAGTGAAGGAAAATTGAGTCATGATGAAGGGTTAAAAAATGATCGTGCAATTTTAAGGAATTGAAGCCGCAATTCCTTCCGTAGTTAATGATTTGTTAATCTAAAAACTTGTGCGCCTATGACCCCGTTTGCTCCTTCAAAATGTAGAGTATGCCTACGGAACAGAAGAATAGCAAGCGATTTCTCTTTTGGTTGATTGTATGCCTATTGCTGGCGATTATTCCCTGGTTTATCGTGTAGAAATGAAATGACAGGAGCTACGGTTAGTTCCGGTTGTTCTTGCATGGGCACGTGACCCAATCCTTCCCATACAATCAGGCGTGAAGGTTGAATGTCTTTTTTGAAATGATACGCATTTGCCACCGGAATCCATCGATCCTTTTCACCCCAAAGAATGAGGGTAGGCGTGGTGATAAACCGAATGCTGTCTTGCAGGTTTTTTCCCGGCTGGCGTAGGCGCTGAATGGTAACCTCGCGATTTCCGGCCCTCATCATCAAATCATAAAACCGTGTCACATCATCTTCGCGCACTGCATCGGGGTTGCCATAGACTTGCTTTAAATTCCAGCGGAAAAGAAACCGGGGCGTGATCTTCACCAAAAACTTGGCCGCAACATCATTTTGCAACAGTTTAAATACAAACGGCCTGTTTTGTTGGGTGGATCCGGTGGGGTTGGCTCCCTTGGAATAACCGGCCGCATCTACCAGTACCAATTTCTTCACACGATTGGGTTTTTGCAATGCCATCTTCCACGCAACTTGACCACCCATTGAATTTCCGGCTACATAAAACGTATCTATCTTCAACTGATCGGCCAGCTGAAAAATCAACTGTGCATAATCATCGGTTGAATACTTTGCACTGGCTGTTGGGCCTGTTAATCCATGCCCGGGAAAGTCTACAGAAACAGTACGAAAGCTTTTCTCGAGTTCATTCTCCCATCCATTCCATGTGTGAAGCGAGGCGAAGCTACCATGCAGCAAGAAAATAGACGGTCCCGATCCACGCTGGCGAACATGAAGTTTAGCATCACCAATTTGAATATAGGATGACTCAGCCGTAAAATAGGTTGGTACCAGTTCACTTACGTCAACATCATTCTGGTACCATGCAACACTCACGACAATCACAAGTGAGAGCAATCCCAATAATGAATAGGCGATGTATTTCAATAACTTACGAATCATCCGGCTAAGTTAATACCAAACCGAAACTTCGCTCAACGGTTTTCTTTTTAAATCAGGAACGAGTGCATCCGGTGCTGCATATCCTACCGGGATCAATAAGTAAGGCCGCTCATTTTCTGGGCGATGGAGTAACTGACTCAAAAAATTCATCGGGCTGGGTGTGTGCGTTAAGGCAGCTAAGCCGACTTGATGAATGGCAGCCAGCAAAAATCCGCAGGCTATGCCCACTGATTCATTCACATAGTAATGATTGCCTTTGGTTCCGTCTGGTTTCAGTTCATATACTTGTTTGAATACCACAATTAGATAAGGAGCCGTTTCCAGAAATGGCTTTTGCCAATCGGTTTGCAGTGGCTCGATATCGCGCAGCCATTCATTACTCATGCGTTGCGTGTAGCTTTCGTATTCTTCTTTTTCAGCGGCAAGCCGAATCTCTTTTTTCGTTTCCGGATTCGAAACTACGCAAAAAGTCCAGGGCTGTTTATTCGCTCCGGAAGGTGCGGTGGAGGCTGTCCGGATTATATTCTCAATCACTTCTCGTGGTATCGATTCATCCGTGAAGTCGCGCAGCGAGCGCCGTTGATTCATGCGTTGATAAAAGGCAGCACTGGTATAAATCACTTCTTCGGGCGTGTGAATGGATGCGGAATAGTGGACGAAGGGATGCCCGTTGCGATGAATCACGTGATTTGTCATAGCTTCTTTTCTATAAATGAAGCTACAACTTTTTAATTAATTTGTAGTGAAACGGACAATTCAGGAATGTCGCTGCTTTAACACTTGAACTACATCGGAAAGTTGTAAGTTTTTGGCAGCCAATAACACAAGGTAATGATACATTAAATCGGCAGCTTCGCCCAGAAACAATTCTTTGTTATCGTCTTTCGCTTCGATCACTAATTCAACTGCCTCTTCACCTACCTTCTGTGCCACTTTGTTGATGCCTTTGTTCAGCAACTGATTGGTATACGAGCCTTCTTTCGGGTTGGCTTTACGATGTTGAATCACGGCATCCAGAAAACGGATGTCAGCGAAACTGTTTTTCTCATTGAAGCAAGTATCGGCTCCGGTGTGACAGGCCGGTCCCACAGGTTTTGCTTTGATCAGTAATGTATCGCGATCACAATCTTGCAAAATGGATACGAGGTGCAAAAAATTGCCGGAAGTTTCTCCTTTCGTCCAGAGGCGCTGCTTGCTGCGGCTGAAGAAAGTGACTTTCTTTTCAGCGATGGTTTTTTGCAACGCTTCTTCGTTGACATAACCCAACATCAAGACTTTGTCGGTAGAGGCATCCTGCACGATGCAAGGAATCAGTCCTCCTGATTTTTGAAAATCCAATTCAGAAATGTTGATCATATGGTCTTACGAATGGGAAGGTGATGATTGCTTAAATATGCTTTCAGGTCGGGGATTTTAATTTCACCAAAGTGAAAGAGCGTGGCGGCCAACGCTGCATCGGCTTTGCCAATGACAAAGGCTTCCAGAAAATGATTCATATTTCCTGCTCCCCCGGAAGCGATGACCGGAATTTGCAGCAGTTGATTTAGTTTCTCCAATGGATCTACCGCGAAGCCACTCTTGGTGCCATCGTGATCCATGCTGGTAAAAAGAATCTCACCGGCTCCCCGCGACTGACCTTCTTTGGCCCATGTAAACAATTTCTTATCGGTTGGTCGCGATCCGCCATGCGTATGCACCGTCCATTGGTTGTTTACTTTGCGCGCGTCAATGGCGAGCACCACAAATTGCGATCCGAATGCTTTCGCTAAGTCATCAATCAGTTGTGGATTGGATACAGCTGCGGAGTTGATACTTACTTTGTCAGCACCGGCTTCGAGCAAGGGAGCCACATCTTCAATGCTGCTGATGCCACCGCCTACCGTAAACGGAATGTTAACATGAGCCGCAATTTCGCGCACCAGCTTGACAAAGGTCTTACGCTTCTCATTGGTAGCTGAGATGTCCAGAAACACCAACTCATCCGCACCTTGTTGGGCATACATTTCTCCTAACGCAACCGGGTCACCGGCATCGCGGAGTTCCAGAAAGTTCACACCTTTTACCGTGCGTCCATCTTTTATGTCTAAGCAAGGAATAATTCGTTTAGTCAGCACGACTACAGGTTTTTGAGTTGATTCAGTTGAATGTGACCTTCGTAAATGGCTTTGCCCACAATGGCACCAAATACTTTGATGTGCTTTAGTTCTTTTAAATCATCGATGGAACTGACACCACCGCTGGCGATGATCTTTAAGTCGGGAAACTTCTTCATGAGCTTTTTGTAAAGCCCAAAGTTGGGGCCACTGAGCATCCCATCGGTGGCAATATCGGTTACTGTAAGGTATTCCAAACCATGATCGGCAAACTTGCTGACTAAGTCAAACAATCGGAATTCGGTAGATTCCAGCCATCCGTTGATGGATACATTTTCGCCTTTCACATCGGCACTGAGGATAAAATTTTCAGAGCCAAACTTTTTCATCCAACCAATGAATTTTTCCGGTTCCTTCACGGCTACGCTTCCCACGTTGATTTGATTGATGCCGAGGTAAAGTAATTCTTGTACTTCTTCTTCGGTCTTTACACCACCTCCAAAATCTACCTGCAGTGCGGTGTCTTCCTGTATCTCGCGGATTACTTTCCAATTCACCACTTCGCCTTTCTTAGCGCCATCCAAATCAATCAGGTGTAAATATTCCAGATCGGCTTCTTCAAACTCTTTGGCTACTTCCACCGGATCTTCTTTGTACACTTTCATTTTCGAAAAGTCCCCTTGCGTGAGACGTACACACTTTCCGTTGATGATATCGATAGCTGGGATGATTCTCATGAGATTAGTCTATGATTGCTGGAGAAACGCCTGAATTACTTTTTCTCCCACGGGCCCGGACTTTTCCGGGTGAAATTGAACGGCATAAAAATTATCTTTTCGCATGGCAGAACTGAAAGCTTGAATGTAATCGGTTTGTGCGGAGGTGTGTGCACTGAGCGGTACATAAAAACTGTGCACAAAGTAAACAAATTGATCTTTCAATTCGGAGGGAAGCCAATCATTTATTGTGGTGAGCGAGTTCCATCCCATGTGTGGCACTTTTTCATGATGTTTGGGTACAAACAAACGCACTGTTTCGTCAAATATTCCCAAGCAAGGCGTGTCGTTTTCTTCGGAGTGTTTGCACATCAATTGCATCCCAAGACAAATCCCCAACACGGGTTGTTTTAACGAACAAATCAGTTCATCAAGCCGGTGATCTTTTAAATAACGCATGGTGGTGCTCGCTTCGCCCACGCCCGGAAAAATGACTTTGTCCGCTTGCTGAATTTCTTCGGGACGATCAGTGATGGTGTAGTCCACCTGCAATCGCTCCAGCGCAAATGCTACCGACCGGATGTTGCCTGCATTGTATTTAATAACGGCTATCTTCATAAGGTGCCCTTGGTGGAAGGAAGTTGATCGTTGAACGGATCTTTTCGTACGGCCGCTTTGATCGCTTTCGCGAATGCTTTAAAGATGGCTTCAATTTTATGATGTTCATTGGTGCCTTCTACTTTTATGTTGAGATTGCACTTGGCGGTATCAGAAAATGACTTGAAGAAATGGTAAAACATTTCGGTGGGCACATCGCCAATCTTTTCGCGTTTGAATTCAGCTTCCCACACCAGCCAAGGGCGACCGCCAAAGTCGATGGCCACCTGTGCGAGGCAATCATCCATCGGCAAACAAAACCCGTAGCGTTCAATTCCTTTTTTATCGCCCAATGCTTTGAGGAAAGTTTCTCCTAAAGCCAACGCGGTATCTTCGATGGTGTGATGTTCATCGATGTGTAAATCTCCCTTTACGGAAATGTTGAGGTCAACCAAACCATGCTTGGAGAGTTGATCAAGCATGTGATCAAAGAATCCAAGTCCGGTGGAGATAGAAGAAGCACCTTTTCCATCTAAATTCAGTGCGATGTCGATGGAGGTTTCTTTGGTGATTCGTTGATGAGTTGCGGTGCGGTGTATTTTTACCTGATCATAAATTTCTTTCCATGAGGTGGTTATAAGAGCACAAGTTTCGGACAATGCTTTTTCGGCAAGAGTAGGAGTGAGGCTGCCGTTGTTGATGAGGATGCCACGCGCTCCGAGGTTTTTAGCTAACTGAATATCGGTGATGCGATCGCCAATGACATACGAGTTAACAAGATCATATTCCGGTGTTTGGTACTTGGTGAGCATGCCGGTGCCGGGCTTGCGTGTAGGTTTGTTTTCGTGTGAGAAGGAACGATCGATGCAAACTTCGTGGAAAGTGATGTCTTCGCCCGCCAGCGTGTTGATGATGAAGTTTTGCGTAGGCCAAAACGTATGCTCCGGAAAAGAATCAGTTCCTAATCCATCCTGGTTAGTCACCATTACGAATTCGTAGTTGTTTTCGCGGGCAATGCGACTGAGCCAGGTAAACACTCCGGGAATAAAATGCACTTTTTCTAAACTGTCGATTTGTGGATCGTCTGCCGGCTCGTGAATCAATGTGCCATCGCGATCAATAAACAATACTCTCTTCATCTTTTATCTTTTAATTTTTTTACCACGAAGGCACTAAATGTATTTCTTCGTGTTTTAGTGTCTTAGTGGTTGATAATTTTAAAGCTCTTCTTATAACTTTTTTAAAGCCTTTACTAGTTGTTGATTTTCTTCAGGCGTACCAACTGTAATTCGCAGGCAATCCTGACACAAAATTACGGAAGAACGATCACGCACCACCACTCCGGTTTGAATTAGCCGCTGGTATTTTTCACGAGCCCGATCTATTTTTATCAACAGGAAATTTGCTTCTGAAGGATACACCTGATGAACCGAAGGTAATTCTTTTAGCTCTTTTTTTAGCCACTCTCTCTGCACAATGATCTCTTGCACGTTTTTCTCTTTTCGAACCACTTCATTCAATGCTTGTTCTGCCAGTTGTTGGTTAATGCCGCTGATGTTGTAAGGAGGCTTGATCTTGTTGAGCACTTGAATGATTTCGGGTGGTGCGAAACACATACCTATCCGCAAAGAAGCCAACCCCCACGCTTTGGATAAAGTGTGCAACACAACCAGATTGGAGTAATCGTTGATCTTAGCAAGAAAGCTGGGTCGTTTTGTAAAATCAATGTACGCTTCATCTACAACCACCAATCCCGGAAAGGTATGTAACAACTGAATGATTTTTTCTTCGCTCAACAAATTGCCGGAAGGATTATTAGGCGAACAAAGAAACAATAGCTTTGTGTTTTTATCCCATGCTTTCGAGATGGCTTCCACATCCAAATCAAAATCAGGAGTCAATGAAATATTTCTGATCGCAATGTTATTGATATTGGCACTTACGGTATACATGCCATACGTAGGTTCCGGAATCAAAACATTATCGACACCGGGTTCACAAAAAGCACGAAGCAACAAGTCGATGGGCTCATCGCTGCCGTTGCCAACGAAGATGTTTTCAGTAGGGATATTTTTGATGGCCGCTATTTTTGTTTTCAGTTTTTGCTGATGCGGATCGGGATAGCGATTGAAATCGGAAGGGTAGGGGTTTTCATTGGCATCGAGATAGACCGAAGCACTTCCTTTGAAATCATCGCGGGCAGATGAATACGGCTTTAGTTTTGAAATGTTGGGTCGAACGAGTTGCGTGATGTCCATGTCTTGTTAATTAAAATTTCTTCGAACGCGCACAGCCTGTGCGTGTCCTTTTAGTTGCTCGGCTTCCGCCATCTCTTCTACAATTGGACCTAAAAGTTCAAGTCCTTCTTTGGTTAGTTTTTGAACGGTGATGGATTTGGTGAAACTATCCAGCGATACACCACTATAAGCTTTTGCGTAGCCATTGGTTGGTAGCGTGTGGTTCGTGCCGGATGCATAATCTCCTACTGACTCGGGAGAATACGCGCCTAAGAAGATCGAACCTGCATTAGTGATTCGCTCACCCAAGGCATCTGCGTCTTTAGTATTAATAATCAAATGTTCTGGAGCGTATGCATTTACAAAATCAATAATCTGATCTTCATTGCTGAGTACGATCGCCAAACTATTTTTCAATGCTTCGCGCGCAATTTTTTGGCGTGGCAGTTGAAGCAATTGTTCTTCTAATGCCGCTTCTGTTTTCTTGACCAGCTCTGCATCTTGGGTCACCAACACCACTTGGCTGTCAGCACCATGTTCTGCTTGTGATAATAGGTCGGCTGCAATGAATGAAGGGCTTGCCTGACTATCGGCAATGACTAATACTTCCGAAGGACCAGCCGGCATATCAATGGCTGTTCCCGATTGGTTGATGAGTTGCTTTGCTTTGGTTACGTATTGATTTCCGGGGCCAAAGATCTTATCGACTTGTGGAATGGAAGCGGTGCCATATGCCATCGCTGCGATAGCTTGCGCACCACCTACTTTGTAAATTTTAGTGATGCCAGCCAATGAGGCCGCAAACAAAATGGCGGGATGAATGGCTCCGTCTGCTGAGGGTGGTGTACATAAAACGACTTCTTTGCAGCTAGCTATTTTGGCCGGAATGCCAAGCATCAAAACCGTAGAGAACAAAGGCGCAGAACCTCCCGGAATGTAAATGCCTACGCTTTGAATGGCCACTTGCTTTCGCCAGCAGGTAACGCCTGGCATCGTTTCGATTTGCACGATAGGGGTGCGTTGCGCAGTATGAAATTTTTCGATGTTGGCAGCCGCTTGCGTGATGGATTGTTTGAGGGATTCAGGTAACGAAGCAATGGCTTGATTGACTTCTTCTGCTGTTGCTGCTAGGTTGGTGAGTGCAATGCCGTCAAATTGTTTTGTCAACTCGCGCAGCGCATCGTCACCGGATATTTTTACACGGGTCAGAATGTTGTTCACGACACCTTCTAAATATTCCAACTCCAGTTGTGGCCGCTGACACAGGGCGTTCCATGTTTCTCTTGAAGGGTTTATCTCAACTTTCATTTTTTCTAATTTCTATTTCTCAAATCTCACGTCTGTTTTAAGCAATCATCTTTTCAATCGGTATCACCAAAATTCCTTCGGCACCGAATGATTTCAGCAAATCGATCTTTTCCCAAAAGTCATTTTCATCGACCACCGAATGCAAACTTGACCAGCCCGCGCGACTCAAAGGCATAATGGTCGGACTCTTCATGCCGGGAATCACACTTGTAATTTTTTCTATGGCTTCATTCGGGCAGTTCAGCAAAATGTATTTGTTGTTTTTGGCCGACTGCACTGCGTTGATCCTGAAAATCAGTTTATCTAAGATTTGTTTTTTGTCGCTGGCGAGGCCGGGTGTAGCGATCAAAACAGCCTCACTTTGAATGACGGTTTCCACTTCTTTCAACCCGTTGCTTAACAAGGTGCTGCCCGTACTCACGATGTCGCAGATGGCATCGGCCAAACCAATACCTGGAGCAATTTCAACCGATCCACTGATTTCGTGTATGCCTGCCTGAATACCGTGCTTATCTAAAAATTGTTGCACAATAACCGGGTAGGAGGTAGCGATGTTTTTTCCTTGCAGGTACGAAATGCCGGTGTAGTTTTCAGAACGTGGCACGGCAATGGAAAGTCGGCATTTGGCAAAGTCCAGACGCTTCACCAACTCATTCTTTTTCTGTTTTTCGATCAGCACATTTTCACCGACAATGCCCGCATCAGCTACCTGGTCTTCTACGTATTGTGGAATATCGTCATCGCGCAAGAAGAGCAACTCGATCGGAAAATTCCGCGCTTGTGTTTTCAGTTGATCTTTGCCATTGCTGAAATGCAGGCCGCTTTCTTTCAACAACTTCAAAGAATCTTCCTGCAGGCGTCCTGACTTTTGAATGGCAATGCGGAGTGGTGTAATCATACGGTTTTTATTGTTATCAGTTTAGTTCAAATTCCTATCAAACAAAAAAGGCTCGCCATTGTTGGCAAGCCTTTTTTGAGTAAATCTTTATAATCAGATCAAAACATAAAGCCGCCAGACAAGCTAGTTGTATGGTGATGGCGATGGATATTTTGAGTTGTTGTCATTTGATAGCTCAAAGAAAGGGATTCGGTTTTAGTATTCAAAATTCAAGTAGATATATTTTTAAAATTCCTGTAAAACAAGCGTTAGCCTTTTGCGGTTAAGTTTATGTGTATTTTTGCAACCGTAGAGTTTTTTGTTGACTGAGCTATAGAAACAGATATGAGACCTTTTCTTTTTATTTTACTGGGAGTGTGTTTGTTGGCGTGCGATACAAAAGAAACCCGCTTGCAACAATTTTTGCTAAAGGGCAATATTGCCGCCAGAGATCGTAATTATGATCAGGCATCTTATTATTATGGCGAGGCCATTCGGTTAGAACCATGTTATGCCGATGCCTGGAATAACCTGGGAACGGTGTACTTTGAACAGAGACGTTTTGATTTAGCCCTGGAGAATTATACAAAAGCAATCGAGTGCAAACCCACTTTTGTGAATGCGCTGATCAACCGAGCCAATGCTGCCTACGAAACCAAGGCCTACTTTCAGTCGCTGGATGATCTCACGAAAGTGATTGCTGTAAAGCCAGATACAGCTCTGGCGCACTTCACCAAAGGATTGGTTTATACCAAGATGCGTGAGTTTGACAAGGCATTGCTATCTTTTGAAAAAGCCATGCAGTTGGCTCCTGATAATGTGGATTATCTGGTGAACCATGCCATCGTGCATTATTATAAACGCAACTATGAGGTAGCCTTACAGGAATTGAATCAGGCGCAGGCGCGCAAATCCAACGAGCCGAATGTTTACAACACGCTGGCGCTAATCGACATTGAAAGAGGAAACTTCGATGAAGCGCTGAAACATGTAAATCAGGCAATTGACCTCGACCCAAAGCAAGCGTATTTTTTAAACAACCGGGGTTTTATCTATTTGCGACTGAACGATCTCGCGAAAGCCGAAGAAGACATCAACCAAAGTATGTATGCCGATCCGTACAATGGCTGGGCGTATCGCAACAAAGGAATCTTATACCTGATGAAGCAAGACTATCCTTCTGCAGAACGATTGTTGGTGCAAGCCGAAAAGATGGATTCTTTTATAGATAAGATTTATTTTTACCTCGGCACCGCCTACGCAAAAAACAATAGGCGAAAAGAAGCATGCGATGCCTTCCGTCAGTCTGAGCAGCGGGGCGATCAAATGCTGACAGCTGACCTAATCAAGTATTGTAAATGATCAGTCCTTACTTATTCGATCAACTTCAGCAACGATTACTACTGCCCTTGCCGGGAGCGGTAGCTCATGAACCTTTGCGTGCTACCCCTACGGGTATGATCAAGCCAAAATTTGATCACTCACTACCTCCCAAACCGGGTAGCGTAATGATCTTACTATATCCGGAAGGCAATCAGATTAAGTTTCCATTGACCAAACGGCATGAATACTTGGGTGCACACAGTGGTCAGGTAAGCTTACCGGGTGGAAAAGCCGAGCCGGGAGAGACTGTTATTGAAACAGCTCTGCGCGAAACAGAAGAAGAAATAGGCGTGAACATTCATCAAATAAAAGTGATCGGCCAACTCAGTCAGTTTTTTGTGATGCCCAGCAACTTCATAGTTATTCCAGTAGTTGGATTGGTAGAACAACGCCCTGTTTACCAAGCGCAGCAATCGGAAGTGGTGCGTATCATTGAAGGCAATCTATCTGATTTAATCCAACCCGATGCGATTCGTACCAAGGAAATAGTGGCTGCAAAAATTTATCCCATGCTAGCACCTCATTTCGAAATAGAAGGTGAGGTAGTATGGGGCGCCACGGCCATGATGTTGAACGAACTGCGTGTAATTGTAAAAGAGATTCTTTCCAACTGAAGACTACATCCCTAACGATTGGTTTTCTACTGAAGCCAGTTGTATGATCTTTTCGTAATCTTTCGCATTGAGGTCATTAAAGAAATAGTGAATAGGATTCACGTGAACTCCGTTTACAAATACTTCATAATGCAAATGCGGTGCCGTGGAAAGGCCCGTATCACCTACGTAACCTATCAAATCCCCCCGCTTTACTTTTTGACCAAGGCGCACATTGAAGCCGTGCATGTGTGCGAATCGCGTTCGATATCCAAAGCCATGATCAATTTCTAATACCTTACCATACCCGCTGAAGCTGACTTCTAATCGATCGATCACCCCATCTGCCGTAGCATAGATGGGGGTACCAATGGTTGCTGCAAAATCAACACCTGTATGCATTTTGCGCATTTTGTAAACCGGATGTATGCGCATGCCAAAGCCGGAGGCTAAAGCGATCAATTGTTTGTTGGACACGGGTTGAATGGCAGGAATGGCTGCAAATAATTTCTCTTTGTTCTCCGCCAACGCAATTACTTCATCCTGTGATTTGGATTCGATGTACACTTTACGTTTTAGTTTATCTACACGTTCGTGGAGCTTCAATAAAAAATCTTCGTGCACGATATCCTTCTTCTTGATATCTTCATACCTGTCGATGCCACCTACACCGGCATCGCGCACACTTTTGTCGATGGGCTCTGCACCCAGCACCGCGCGATAGATGTTATCATCGCGGTATTCCATATTGGCGAGTTCAGCATCCAGCTTTTCAATTTGTTTTTCCAGATTGCTGTACATGAATTCCAGTTCCTTCACCTCATTGCTCAGCAGCAGTTCGCGGGGTGATTCAAAGTAACTGCTATAAAGGAACATGAGGCCTACGGCCATTGCTAATGTAAGTGAAAGGATCCCCAGCGTATTTAAAATCATATCGCCTGTGCTAGTACGAATGCGTTCGTATTTACACGTTTCTGTATCGTAGTAATACTTTATTCTTGCCATATGCGTAAAGAATTCAAAACAACTATGATTGACGACTTCCGATTACTTTATTCCTTCGGTCGAAATACTTTTATTACTTCGGTATTGCACTCCAGATACGGTCCTTCCAATAAGTCAATGCAATAGGGGATGGCCGGGAAGACAGCATCCAGACATTGCCGGATGGCTTTCGGTTTTCCAGGCAAATTTACAATTAAAGTTTTATTTCGTATGCCTGCTGTTTGGCGAGATAAAATAGCTGTGGGAACGTACTGCAAACTGACATTTCGCATCAATTCGCCAAAGCCGGGCATCATCTTTTGACAAACCGCCTCGGTGGCTTCAGGTGTTACGTCCCGTTTGGAGGGGCCGGTTCCTCCGCATGTTACGATGAGACAACAATTTTTTTGGTCGGCCATGTCAATCAATGTTTGTTCGATCATACTCTGTTCATCGGGTATGATGGCATATTCTTTTTCCCATGGGCTGATGAGGTATTCCTTGAGCGTGGCCACAATTGCTTGCCCCGGGATATCTTCGTATATGCCCCGGCTGGCCCGATCGGATACATTGATTATACCGATACGAATCATTCTGTGGTGTGAGTGGTCAGTTGATCTTTCAGCTTTCGTCCTTTCTTAAATACCTGACGGCCTTTATTAATTCCTTTGCGCACTTGCTTTTGCTCTTCTACCGGCAGTGCAATAATGTCTTTACATTCGGCTGAGCAGCAACCAGCAAATTTTTCAGCGCACTCTTCGCATTGAATGAATAACAAGTGGCAGCCATCGTTTTTGCAATTGGTATGCGTGTCGCAGGGTTTACCACATTGATGGCATGTGCTAATGATGTCATCGGAGATACGTTCCCCTAAGCGTTCATCGAACACAAAGTTTTTGCCGATGAATTTGTTTTCCAGTCCTTGTGATTTCACTTGCCGTGCATATTCAATGATACCACCATCCAATTGAAATACGTTTTTAAATCCGCGATGTTTGAACCATGCGCTTGCTTTTTAGCAGCGAAGGCCACCGGTGCAATACATCAGCAGGTTTTTATCTTTTTCCTTTTCCAACAAATCTTCTACCACTTTAAGCTCCTCCCGAAAGGTATCTACATCGGGACAAATTGCGTTTTTGAAATGCCCCACTTCGCTTTCGTAGTGATTGCGCATATCCACAATTAAAGTCTCTGGGTTTTGAGCTAGTTCATTAAATTCTTTAGCGTTTACGTGCTTTCCGCGATTGGTAACATCAAACGTAGCATCGTTTAGTCCGTCAGCTACGATTTTGTTACGCACCAATATCTTTAGTTTGAAGAACGACTTACCGTTATCATCTACGGCTGTGTTCAGACGAATGCCATTTAAAAACGATATGCTAAACAACTGTGAGCGAAACGTTTCGAAGGAGGAGGTAGGCACGCTAATTTGTGCGTTGATGCCTTCATGTGCTACATAGATCCGTCCGAGTATATGAAGTTGATCAAATAATGAATACAATTCATCGCGGAAAGCCTTGGGATCAGTCAGTTGATGGTACTTGTAAAAAGAAACGGTTGTTCTTTCTTCTTGCAAGTGCTGAAGTTTTTCTTTCAGTTCTTTGCCATTGATCCGATTGTAAAGAGCCATGCGTGCTTGAATAAACTGGTCGCAAAGATAGTCAATGCTGGCACGCGTTACAAACACACAGCATGGAGTGTTAGAAATGTTTCTCCAGTATGAGTTTTAAAATATGTTAAATATCAGGATTTTGATCTGAGGTATGATTATGGAAATGTATCTTTAGCTTTGCAGTAACGGTTACTGCGAAAGCTCAAGAAGAATTCTCTATAATGAGAGTAAAATGAAAATGTTTAAGAACTTCATAAAAGTTGTAATTCTCACTATGGTTGTGTGGGTAACAGGCCATGTGATTTACACTTTGGTTGATGGTTTGACCGATGAGAATAAGAAAGCCGATATAGCTGTCGTTTTGGGCAACACTGTAAACCCGGATGGAACTCTTTCTACCCGATTGCAAAAGCGATTGGAGTGCAGTCTGCATTTGTTTCAAGCAGGTAGGGTAAAAAAGATTCTGGTGAGTGGAGGACTTGGCAAAGAAGGTTTTTATGAAGGCGACAAAATGAAGGAGTATTTACTACAAAAGGGTGTGCCCGATAGTTTAATTGTTGTCGATAATCATGGAGATAAGACTCTGGCCACAGTAATCAACACTCTCCAGATGCAGGAGCAACTTGGCTTCAAAAGCCTGATTGTTGTTTCGCAGTACTTTCATGTTACGCGCACCAAAATGCTTTTTCGCAAAAACAACTTCACGGAAGTAAGTAGTGCCTGCCCCGATTATTTTGAATTTAGGGATGTCTATTCAATTATAAGAGAGTTTGTAGCTTACTATTTTGGTTAAGATTTATCTTGTTAAAGTATCTACGCCAACTACTTCCCAAATCCACTTTGAATAGACTTAGTCTCACCACTGTTATGTTCTAGCAATCTGTTTACCAAAATCTTGAGTCGATCCGGTATAATACTTTTGAGTTGATTTACTGAATAAGATGTAAACTGTAAAAGACATAGAAACAAAAAAAGCCCCGCGAAACACGGAGCTTTTTTGTCGGGGTGGCCACCCCGCGCCTCGCGGGGGAACTGACGACCTTGGCGCCTCAGCGCCACGCGCTACCGGGCTACGCTACCCCCCGAAAGAAAAAAAGCAACATTCAAACCTTGATTGATACGCATTAGCGTTTAAGTACCACTGGATAAATCTTCGAGAAAACGTTTGGCTCCTCTTTTTTTGATTTTGGTTTCAAGCTTTATGGCTTCAGCACGAGAGGGTAGAAGAGTTTTCCAAACTACTTCCCAAGTCCATTTTGAATAGACTTAGTCTCACCACTGTTGTGCTCATGCAGTCGGTTTACCAAATCTTGAGTCGATCCAGTATAATACTTTTGAGTTGATTTACTGAATAAGATGTAAACTGTAAAAGACATAGAA
>JAJTHV010000219.1 GCA_021300095.1 Flammeovirgaceae bacterium
GGTCAATTTGCCGCGAAAAACGGTGGTCAGTTTGGCGCGAAATCAGGTGGTCAGTTTACCGCGAAAAAAGGTGGTCACATTACGCGGAATCTCCACTGTACGGAATCTCCATTTCAATTACATTAATAATGTAAAGTATTTGAATCGAAAACCTAGTTTTTAAAGTGATTAACTCACTTTTTAGTAAAAACTTAACATTAATGAAAGGTAAACATTATGAGCATAATGCAAAGCTTTTCATTAAGATCATAATCATCCATCGGGCAACTTACATCCCAGTCAGAGCGATATCGATCTTACTAAAAAATTAAAAGAAGCCGGTCGGTTTCTGGAAATCCAACTGTTGGACCACCTCATCATTGCAGGCCATCGGTATTTCAGTTTTACCGATGAGGGTATGATTTAAAAAAACCAAACTAAATTTATATGCGTCATCGTTTCAAATTCTTTTTTGCTTTCGTTTTGATGAGCTCATCCGTATTGGCTCAAAAAAAGGTTGAACTCGGGCTGGTCGTTCGGCCAACGTTTACTTCCATTCGGGGCGATGAAAGCCTAAAAGACTTTTCGGCAACACTCAAGTGGTCGTTTGGCCTGCAGGCAAACTACTTTTTGACAGACAAATCGTCTATCAGCGCATCTTTGGTTTACGATCCGAAAGGCGCAGTAGAAAATACAACTTTCAGCTATATAAATGAAGTGGGACAAACTCAGATTGGTCAATCAAAAACAGAATCAGATTTTACGTATTTGACAATACCTGTTCAATGGAAATTTCAGTTTGGCTACAAAGTAAAGTTAGAGGTAGGCGCAGGTATGTATTTTAGTTACCTCCTCGAACAACGCACGAAAATCAATGAAACGACACCAGATGGAAATTATTTTTTCGAGGCAGAAGAAACCAATCAGTTCAAAAAATTAGATTTTGGAGCCAGTCTAAGTTTTGGTGTACTCATCCCGATTAGCGATTCATTTTACGTTCGGGGTGGATTAGATGGCAATTTGGGGTTAATCGATGCCACCGAAAAATCTTATTTAGGAAGTAGTTTATTTCATAACTCGATGGGCTTAAATTGCAGCATCAATTATCGTTTTTGGCATTAGGCAGCAATTTTTTCAGGAAAGATGACGAGCAAGCAAATCATTGTAATCGGGGTGATGGCTTTTTTAGCAACCATCGTGTATTACAGTTTTACCGGAGGCGAATCGCCCGAGGAGTATGCGCAAGTGATTCAACGGGAGCGCGATGAAAAGAATCTATTCATGAAAAACGATGAGGGCTCCCCCTTTTACATCGGTAAAGATAGCGCCTCAAATTTCACAAAACTGAACTACTACCCAGCCGATTTGACTTACAAGGTTATTGCTAACCTGGTACCAATCGAAACAAAAAAAATGGTTGTGCTCGCCACCAGCGATGGAGTGGAGAAAAAGTATTTAGAGTTTGCCTTCGCAGAGTTCACATTGGGAGATCAAAAAAATAAATTGCTTTTGTTAGAAGTAGTTGATTCGGGGCCGTATCGAGGCACATTGTTCTTAGCTTTCGCAGATGCTACCAGTGGTGACGAAACTTATGGTGCGGGGCGCTATTTAGATGTGAAGAAAGTGCCGGGTGCCACTACTATTACACTTGATTTCAACAAAGCATACAACCCCTATTGCGCTTATTCGGACAGTTTCTCGTGTCCGTTTCCTCCAAAAGAAAATATTCTGAGTATTCCTATCAAGGCGGGTGAGAAAGTGTATCATTAGCCCGCCATGAAATATCCTCTTGCCCTGGTAAGCTTGATCATCGGTCTGCTGGTGTTTGTATCTCTACACGCCTTTGCTCAAGATTCACTTTACATTTCAAAAGACTTTACCAAACCCAATCTGTTCTCATTCAATATTGAGGGACCGGCCTTCGATAAAAATGGCAATTTATTTGTGGTGAACTTTGAAAAAGACGGAACCATCGGTCTTGTGAAGCCTAACGGGCAAGCCGAACTATTTCTAACACTTCCAGCAGGCAGTACTGCCAATAGCATCCAGTTCGATCAGGCAGGCTCTATGTTTTTGGCCGACTACACGGGGCATCAGGTATTGCGTGTTGATATGAAAACAAAAACGGTGAAGGTGTACGCACATGCCTTATTCAATCAACCCAACGACTTGTGCATCAATAAAAAGGGACAGCTATTCGCCTCTGACCCCAACTGGAAAGAAGGCACCGGCAAACTTTGGCGAATAGACAATGGAGGAAAAACGATTCTGCTATTGGATAACCTTGGCACCACGAATGGCATTGCGTTAAGTCCTGACGAAAAAACGTTGTATGTAAACGAGAGTGTGCAGCGCAATATCTGGTCATTTCAAGTTGACAAAAACGGAAAACTCAGCAACAAAAAACTATTGATTCGATTTGATGACTTTGGTTTCGATGGAATGAAATGCGACAAAATGGGCAACTTGTATGCTACACGCTATGGCAAAGGCACCGTTGTGGTTATTTCACCGGAAGGAAAAATCATCCGGGAGATAAAATTGCTAGGACAAAATTGCAGCAATCTGGTTTTTGGTGGCTCGGATGGAAAAACAGTATTCGTAACGATGCAAGATCGCAAAGGCATCGAAATGTTTCGGAATGACATAGCTGGAAAAGGATACTAAAGTTCAGCACCACTATTTGAGACTTTGTTTTTCAATAGCCGACATAAACCGGTATATTTGATATTTGATTTTAGTATAAATGAAAATCTCTTACAACTGGCTTAAGCAGTACATCGATATACCGGAATCTCCGGAAGAAATAGGGCAAACACTCACCGGCACCGGCTTGGAAGTAGAAAGTGTGGAAGCCTTTGAAACGGTAAAAGGCGGACTGAAAGGATTAGTGATTGGCGAAGTGCTCACGTGCAGCAAACATCCCAATGCCGATAAACTTTCCATCACCACCGTAGATGTGGGTGGAGAAAAACCTCTTCAAATTGTGTGTGGTGCGCCCAATGTAGCTGCCGGACAAAAAGTAGTGGTAGCCACTGTCGGCACCACGGTACATCCAACCAAGGGTGAACCCTTTTTGATTAAGAGCGCCAAAATTCGCGGTGAGCAGTCGGAAGGGATGATTTGTGCTGAAGATGAAATCGGGTTAGGCGAAAGCCATGCAGGCATTCTAGTGTTGAATACCACAGCAGCCAATGGAACTTTGGCCTCTACATTTTTCAACATCCAATCGGATTATGTTTTAGAAATCGGTCTCACACCTAACCGTGCCGATGCAGCCAGCCACATCGGTGTGGCCCGCGATATCAAAGCCGCTAAGAAACGTACTATCACCTGGCCATCGATTGATTCTTTCAAAGTTAACAACACCTCACTCACCATTCCGGTAACGGTAGATGAACCGGAGATGTGTCCGCGCTTTTCGGGTGTTTCTATCTCGAACGTTACCGTGAAAGAATCGCCCGCATGGTTGAAAGCACGCTTGCAAGCGATTGGCCTCACTCCGATCAACAACATTGTTGATATCACCAATTTTATTTGTCACGAATTAGGTCAGCCACTGCACGCCTACGATGTAGCCGAGATCACCGGCAAAAAAGTAATTGTAAAAACATTGCCGGCCGGCACAAAATTCAAAACCCTCGATGGCAAAGAGCGCACGCTCATTGCTAGCGACTTGATGGTGTGCGATGGTGAAGGAAAAGGAATGTGTATTGCCGGAGTATTTGGTGGCATCAATTCTGGTATCACTGAAAAAACAACAAATGTCTTTTTGGAAGGTGCCTATTGGTCGCCTAGCGTTATCCGCAAAACGGGTATGCACCACGGATTAAAAACAGATGCATCGTTTCGATTTGAGCGTGGCACCGACCCGAATGGAACCGTGTATGCCGTGAAGCGCGCAGCTTTGTTGATTCAGGAATTAGCAGGTGGCGAAATCGCATCTGATGTGGTAGACATCTACCCGACTAAAATCCAAAACCGGATCATCGAAGTAAAAGATAAAAATGTAAATCGTTTGATTGGCAAAGCGCTTTCGCGCGAAGTGATCTTCGGTATTTTAGAAAGTCTGGATATTCAAATCACAGAAAAGAAAGAAGATCGTTTTACTGTCTCGGTTCCACCTTATCGTGTGGACGTAATGCAAGAAGCCGATGTGGTGGAAGAAATTTTACGCATCTATGGCTTCAACCAAATTGAGTTAACCGAAATTGCAGGTACCGATTATCTCGCCAGCTTTCCCGCCAAGGATATTAACAAATTCAAACGCACTGTTGGCGAAATGCTAACCGGCAATGGCTTTTTTGAAATCCTTACCAATTCATTGACAAATGCAGCCTATCAGCAAAAACATCAGCTTACTTTTGCCGGAGAACCCGTTGAAATATTGAATAAGCTGAGCGAAGAGCAAGGCATCCTTCGTCAAACGATGCTTTTCACGGGCTTGGAAGTAGTGGCTTACAATATCAACCGCAAACAAAAAGATGTAAAGCTTTTTGAGTTCGGAAAAATCTACTGGAAAGACGCTACAAAAAGCGGTCAGGAGAAATACCAGGAAGAAGAACGACTGGCTTTGTACCTGAGCGGAAGTTTTGAAACCGAAAATTGGCAAAACGCATCACGCGCGGTAAGTTATTATGATGTAGCACAGCAAGTGGCACACATTTTACAAAAAGCATGTGTTGAAAACACCAAACAAGAACCACTGACGGATTCTCTTTTTGAATTCGGAGTGAAAATCACGAAAGGAAATAAAGAAATTGGTCGAATAGGTAAAGTAAAAACCGCATTGGCGAAAGATTTTGGCATCAAGCAAGAAATATTTTATGCCGACCTAAATACCTCCTTGCTTTTCAAAGGCGCAAACCCTAAGTTCGTTGTTACAGAAGTGCCCAAGTTTCCGGAAGTAAGGCGCGACCTCTCTCTCGTTTTAGATAAACAAGTGACGTTTGCCGAAATCAAAGAGTTGGTAGCTTCTACTGAAAAGCAACTGGTAAAAGAACTGATTGCATTTGATGTGTACGAAGGCGACAAAATCCCGCAAGGAAAAAAAGCCTACGCGCTTGGTTTTACCCTGCTGGATGAAACCAAAACACTGACAGACGAAGAAATTGACAAGACAATGAACAAGCTGATGGCTGCTTTCGAACAGAAAATGGGAGCTGTTATCAGAAAATAGACTTAAAAGTGGAAGATGCTGAAAACCTCACTCGGCATCGAACCAAAGCACCAAAAAAATTACCTTATGGATCAAGAAGCATTAAAAACCAACCTTAACGGCTTAGAACGTAAGCTTTTGGTGCTGCTGAATGAGCATAAACACATTAAAGACGAGAACAAAGGTTTGAAATTGGAGAATTATGAGCTCAAGAACGACCTGAAGAGGCGGGACGAGCAGCTTTCCAATTTTAAAAATCAGATTAAAATCACTAAGATTGTAGACCATATAAACCCGGAAGACGGTAGTGTTTCGGAGTTGAAAAGGAAAGTAGACGAGTACATCCGAGAAATCGATAAGTGCATAGCTCACTTGAGCAGATAACCCGGTAAGTTGATGGACGAACTATCAGTAAAAATAAAGATTGCAGACCGCGAATACCCCATGAAGGTAAAGCGCAAGGAAGAAGAAAAAGTGCGTGCGGCCGGCAAGCTCATCAACGAAAAGATAAAATATTACCGCGACCAGTTTGGTTTGGACGACAAACAAGACTTGCTCGCTATGGTGGCCTTCGATTGCCTAGTAGATAAAATGGCAGACGAAGAAAACCTTCAAGTAATTGACCAAACTGTGATAGAAAAGGTGAATCACCTTCAACAGTTGGTATCACAAGCTCTCTAATTCGCTTACAGCTCCCCTCCTTTCCACCTTTCTGGTTGATGGTGCGCTCTTTTTGCTTTACACCCAATGAGCAAACAGGGCCAAAACAAACTTAAATTTTTTCAACTATGGAAATCGAGATAATCGTAATTGCCTGCATCGCAACAGTTGTAACTGTTCTATTGAGTTTGGCAATTGGAAGTATGCTGTATAAACGCAGAATCAAAAAGAATGAGCAATCAGCCTCGGAAAAAGCCAAGCTGATTGTAAAAGAGGCCGAACTTCAGGCCGAAAACATCAAAAAAGA
>JAJTHV010000183.1 GCA_021300095.1 Flammeovirgaceae bacterium
AGCGTCTTTGAATAGATGTGGGTAAAATAAGTAATAACTTGAGTACTCGCTACTGACTAGTCTGAGCGAAGATTTTAAGTCCTCAGGGAGCGGCAGACTATTAATATAATTAATGAAGTTATCTACCGATGCTTTATATATGTCCTTGGTATTTTTACTCGCTCCCATTTGCTTGGCTTTAATTTTTCAAATCCACTAAGGCTTTCATTTTTTCATTTGGAACAAGTCGGTTAAATGTGCTCCAAATACTGGCATCTAGTGCCGTTGCTTGTTTGATAATATCCTCCTTAATGTTTATTAGTTTAACCTTATCTAGAGGTTTTGGACTATTAAGCTCAGACTTGTTTGCCAATAACTCCTGTGTTAACTCCAAATTAATTTCCTTGTTTCGCTGTGTAAATACTATTTTGGAGGATGTTACAAGGTTTACGTAAGACAAAACCCATTTTCCGTCAAAGGGCTTAAAGAGCACCGTTATGGTTTTTGTGTTGAAAGTTTGATGGTATTCGTTTTCAAGACCTTTGTACTTTGTGAAAGAAAACCTTGGAATATCTGAAAACTGAATTGTGTAATCTAGCTTTACAAAGATTAGACTCTTGGTTTCTATGTAAAGCGTTCCAGAGAAAAGCAATTTTGCTTTCAACCCAGATTTCGGCTGAAATTTAATGACATATATTTCAAAGTTATCATATGGAGTTATTTCGGTAAGATTGAAAACGTAATCGTTTATATCTTTAGAAAGAAAAGGCTTGGTTTTAAAAAAATCAGAAGCACCGATAATGTCTTCTGTCTGTGCGGTTATCTTGGTAAAAAACTGCGATCTGTTTGGGGCTGCATGTATGTCTAAGATCTGCAACTTACTGGGGTCATCGTTTCCAGTTATGTAGGATTGGTTTTGAATTAGAAATGCTGCCTCCAAAAACCCAACGTATTCATTATTCTCTTTAATTGTGTTTCTGAAGTGAGCGAAAATATTATTTCTGCTTGTGGGGTAATTTTTTGTGATATTCTTCATTGCCTTTTTCACCACCTCCTTAGGCTCCCCTCCAAAAATAACAATATCCTTTAGTTCAATGGCACTGGGCTGAAGCAAAATGGTATCGTTTGTCAATAAAAAAAAATCACTTGACTTGAACGCCATTCTTTTGAATCCTATGTGGGATACAATTATACTATCATCACTTATTTCTTTAGTAAGTCTATATTTACCCTCTTCATTTGTTACGGTGCCCGATGAGGATGATTTTGAATATATATTTACATACGGAATCGGAATTCGGTCTGTACCTGAAAGGACAAGGCCACTTTTTATTTGTGAAATGGCAGTGCCGGAAACCAACACTGCCATCAACAGAAGAATAGATCTCACCAGTTTATAGTTGTGGATGCCTCGGCTGTAACAGTTGTTTCACCAGTTGTTGTGCTGGTTTCTGTCTTTGCGCTTACATCCCAATCACCAAACTCCATTCTTTCCTGAAGCTCCTCCACTTTGAAAAGATCCACCATTTTTTCTTGTTTTGTTTTCATAAAATTGATTTAGATTTTTTATGCCTACTCTATTAGCTTTTCGGCAATCGCTATGAATAATATACTGTCGCGACCAAGCAAAAAATTCATTAGATCAAATCTGAGATAAGTCGCAATCAAAATCAACCGTAACATTACGGTATTTTAAAAAAATATTTTTTTTAGAGATTAAGTAATTCAAGCAAATACATTAAGCTAAATTCCATTTTGTAGCCAAAGCAATTAATTGCTCTTTGCAGTTAACATTAAATTTTAAATACAGCTGATTTCGCATATCATCAATGGTTCGATGACTTTTAGATAATTTCTCACCAATCTGTCGACTGGTTAATCCTTGAACTAACATCTTTAAGAGTGTTTTCTCTTTTTCACAAAGATCTACTGTTGATTGATTGTGAATCTTTGAGATGTTTAATAGATAACGTTGCACAATTTCAGCCGAACGGTCAGTCATGTAAACGCCACCATTTATAACCGTTCTTATTGCCTTAAACAGCTCTCGGGGTTCATCCTCTTTCCCTACAAAACTCTTTACTCCACGAATATTCATTTCAATAATATTAGCTTCCAAATCGTATTGAGAAAAAGCGATAATCTTGATGTTTGGGTAGAGTTTCTTTACTTTTTCAGATGCCATAAATCCGTCCATCTTTGGCATCCTGATATCCATCAGTATTAAATCAACTGCTTTAATTTTTAGCAATTCCAGCAAATGCTCTCCATTTTCTGCTTGCAACACTACTTCCATATCACTTTCAAAATGAATGAGGCGCGTTATTGCTTTTCTAAATTTTTCATGGTCATCTACAACAGCCAATCTGATTTTCTGCATTGTTTAATACTTAAGCTAAATTTCAAAACAGTGATAACAGCTAAATAGTAATAGCTGACCAACTACTAGGCTTGAAAAACTAAGACATCTTAAATAAGGTGATAAGCCTCGATAAGTCAATAGGGTACCCCATAAATGGGGTATCCTAAAGCCCAATTAGGCGTTAAAACTCTATATTTTCGAAATACGGTGCTGTTATCGAGTTGTCGGAAAGTAGAATGATGGTCTACTTTTTTAAAATGTCGGGTGACGTGACAATTAACGATTGTAAAAAAAAGGTCTACCCGCCCGGTGGCAAAAGCCAGCCCAAGCGAAGTAGACCTAACTTCCTAAAAAACAAAAACCTTATTCTTCCTCTTTGTCTTTAAATGATTCTACTGATTAGAAGACTTGCGACTGCCCTGCGGAATATATGTGGGTTACTTCAGTCCATTCAACACCAGCAGCTTGTCGAGGCGGATGGCGAGTGCGATGCAAATCAGAATGAGGATAGCGCTCAGATAGCCGAGGTAATCGTAATGATGGATGGCAAAGTTGGCGTCACTGAACGTAAGCCAGCCACTGAGCAAGCCCGCAAAGCCTGTACCCAACGACTGCATGCATGAATTTAAACTCATAAAACTGCCACGTGTTTTAGCCGACACGGCCTGTGTTGTCATGGCCTGGCCGGGCACAGTTCTGCCGGTGGCCGCACTAAACCAAACGGAAAAAATAATCAATACCCAATACACCGGAATCTTCGGCATGTTCGTGAGCATTAAAATCAAAATCAGTGAAGCCGCTGCTGCGATCACAAACACCTGTCGCTTGCCGTACTTATCGGATAACTTGCCGACAAACTGGGCGGTGATTAAGGAACTGATTCCTCCAAACAAATAAATCAACGGAGTATCTTTTTGTGGTACGCCTACATTATACACCATGTAGGGATTAAAAAGTGGAATGATCAGAAAATGACCCATGATTAAAATGAAGCTAAACACCAGCGCTGTCATTTGTGTGCGGTCTGAAAAGATGTGAACGAAACTTTCTATTCTGCCTTTGAGCGGAATAGGATTGGCCAGGTGTCCTCGTACGCTGGGTACATAGCGCAGCAAGAGGGGAAGCAATAAAACGCCCACACCGGCCACCACCAAGAAGGGGAAATACCAATTGAATTGGTTGGCGAGGTACAAGCCAAACGGAACGCCCACCACCGATGCTAACGCAAATCCTCCCATCAACATGCCCATGGCCTGACCTCTGCGCTCGTAGGGAATAATATCGGCAATGATGCTCAACACCTGCGCACTGATCAGTCCGCCAAAGATGCCGGTGACCGATCGGGCTATGATCATGGTCGCGGCATTGGTGGCAAAAGCACAGCCGACCGTGCCGGCCAGAAATCCGAAGTAGGCCACGAGCAATACATTTTTGCGATCGAATTTATCGGCAAAAAAGATGGCGGCAAAGCTGCTGACGAAGGCCGCCAGCGAATAACTGGACACGATGATGGAGAACTGAGAGCTGTTCAAATTCCACTGTGGCATTAAAATATTGCCCAGCGGCATCATGATCATAAAGTCTAAAATGTGGGTAAAGTTCAGGAGTGCCATTAAGGCGACTAAAACTATCTCGTTGCGTTTCAAAAAATAAAGTGG
>JAJTHV010000276.1 GCA_021300095.1 Flammeovirgaceae bacterium
GCATTTGATGTCGAAATGATGGACAACTCCCAACAAAATTTTATATCATTGCAGCAATGCGAAGCGTTGGGAGTTGACCACATTCCAACATCAGTTATTATTACTACAATTATTAACTGACACAGTTTATTTTACAGACCCCTCATATTCAACACTTCATCATCTTCCAGTTTCCTAAACTAACGTGATTTACTTTCTGGCCATTTGCCGATATATAGCTTGAACTTATTTTCCACTGCCCAACAAAGATTTTTTCTGAACTTAAAAAAACGCCTGTATAAGTAATGTATTGAGGTGTTTGGCTTGTAATAATGATCTCGCTAGTCTCAATCATCTGGTACCTGTTTTGATAGGTTTTAACAAAGGATAATCTATTTCCTTTGATTTCTCCCTTAATGGTAGAAACTTCCGGAACCCCTTCTTCGGATTCCTTTATAATTCCATTAAAATATCCGTTTTCGCCAGTTTGAATTTCAGCTATGAATTGCACGCTCTTGTCTTTAACTGCTTCGGGATATTGTGCACTATATGAATATTCTCCACGCCATGTGCCTGCCATATCGATGTTCTTGCTTTTAAAGAGTGCCGCGATTCTTTCAATTAGACCCATATGATTAATCTCTGAAGAAACTAAATTCCTAAAAATACCCACTTCTATCATTATCCATCGCATTCTACCCACATCTCCATCAAGGTAATTTTACTTTAGTGAATCATAAAATCGCCATTTCCTTATTTTCTCCATTCAATTCCTACTTTTGTTAGCAGAAATTCAATTCTGCGCCAAGCAGCAAAAAAAAATCACTTAACATGTCCATTGAAGAGAAGGTAAAGTTAGTAGAGGGTGTGTTCGATCAATTGGATCAGCAGATTGCAGCGCTTCAAAATGCTACTTCGCTCCATTGCAAATGGGGCTGTGGCAAATGTTGCTACAAAGCCGACATCGAAGCGACCATTCTGGAGTTTTTGCCGTTCGCGCTTTTTCTGCATCAGCAAAATCAGGCAGAAGAGTGGCTCAACAATCTGCAAGAAACGGATTCTTCCATCTGCCTTATCTTAAACCCCACGCAGAATGGAGCCGGGCTCTGCTCACAATACAAACATCGCGGATTGATTTGCCGGCTGTTTGGCTACTCAGCCCGCACCACCAAATATGGCAAGCCCGAACTAGTCACCTGTCAGATCATTAAAACAGAGCAACAAGAAAACTTTGTGAAAGCGGAAGCAGCCATTGAACAAGGGCTGGACGTTCCTGTCATGAGCAACTTTTATATGCAGTTGCACAGCATCGATTTTGAATTGACCCGTGAGTTTTTTCCGATTAATGTGGCCATGCGCAAGGCCGTTGAAACCGTATTGCAGTATTACGCCTATCGGTGAAGGAGGTGCAGCAGCGTTTGACCGATTTTAGGTAATTCTTGTAGCCGCTGTTCAAAGTTCTTTAGTTTGGAAAAGGCAGGAGGGGTAGCTAATTCCATGCTGCCACCCGCTAAAATGGTAAGGCTGATCAGCGCCACGCCTAATCCCAATCCCAGCATCCAGTTTTTGTTGATCGTCTTCTTCATACCTCTTTTTCGCATCATATGGCGGTTCTATCAAGGCCTCAGAACTTATTCCTCAGCCCTTTCGTATCTAAAATACTCGGCAATCGGCCAAAGGTTACATTTTTGCCTTTTTGGCCATCCAACCGAGATTAATTTCTGGTAGATTTGTTGCTATAATAGGCTTAGAATTACAAGAAGGATTCGATTTATTTAAATAACCGGGTTATGATCAAGCTAAGATGGTTCACTCTATTGTTTTTGGCAGTTGCTGTGACATCCCTGCATGCACAAGAGGGCGAGGGCGGCCCTGTGAAGTGGATGACCTTTGAGGAGGCAGTGGCCAAAGCCAAAGTGGAGAAAAGAAAGCTGTTTATAGACGTTTACACCGATTGGTGCGGTTGGTGTAAGGTGATGGATAAGAATACCTTCTCAGACCCCGTCATTGCCAAACTGTTAAATGAAAATTTCTACCCCGTTAAGTTAGATGCTGAACAAACCGGAGACATTGTGTTTAATGGCACTACGTTCAAGTTCGTTCCTTACGGGAATAAGGGCACCCACCAATTAGCTGCGGCTTTGCTCAATAATCAATTAAGCTACCCAACAGTGACATTCCTAGAAGACGATTTCACAGCCGTTTATCCCATACCCGGATACCGAAAACCGGAGGAATTTCATCCCTTGTTAATCTTTTTTGCGGAAAATCACCATAAAAAAGGCGCCAATCAATATGCTGAGTTCCTAAAGACCTATAAATCGCCTTATGCCACCGTGCCTGCAGCCACCGGGTCGGGTAAGTAGTAACCTAGGGCATTAAAAAAGACATCTAAAACTCACAAATTGATCTTAGATTTGCCAAATAGATAGTTTGGCACAAATATGGTTTACTATCTAGTAATCCAAATCCATTGATTGTGAAACGATACGCATTAATTCTGTTACTGGCTGTTGCTTGCAGCCCGGCTGCCAAAGCTCCTAGCAAAACCGATCCTAAAAATGTAAAGCCCGAATGGCTCACATATAAGCCCGACCAGTCTTTTTACTATATCGGCATTGGGAAAAGCACCAAAAATGGCACCAACAACTATTTACAGGAAGCCAAGAAAAGTGCTTTGGAAGATTTAGTATCCGAGATAAAAGTCAACGTATCCTCATCTTCGGTGCTTAGCCAGATTGATGCCAATAAGGAGTTCAAAGAAAAATACGAGCAGATCATTCAAACCACAGCTGCCGATGAAATCGAAGAGTTTGAGCAGGTAGATTCCTGGCAGGATGAGCGCAACTACTGGGTGTATTATCGCCTGTCGAAGCAGCGCTACAAAGAGATCAAAGAAGAACAAAAACGCAATGCCGTTTCTATCAGTTTGGATTTTTTCAGCAAGGCCAAGCAGGCCGAACGCAACGGTGATTTGGTCTTAGCGTTGGGATTTTATTACCAAGGCTTCCGAGCTATCCAAAAATATTTAGGTGAACCCATCCGCATTGATTTTGAAGGCAAGGAGATCTTGCTTACCAGCGAAGTGGTAGCCAGCATGCAAGTGGTTTTGGACAAAATGGATATTTCAGTTAACCCAACTGAAATCGCATTGAATCGAAGAGTCTCTGTGAGCGAGCAATCGATCATAGCTAAAGTAATTGAAAAGGCAACTAAAAAGCCCATTGCTGATTTGCCCTTGCGGGCCGATTTTGAAAAAGGTTCAGGTAACGTATTCCCAACCTACAAAACCGATGCGGCCGGTGCCGCTAAAGTTTTACTCACCAAGATCAGCTCCCGCGATTTAGAGCAGACGGTTGCAATTAAAGTAAACCCCCTCAGCTTTGCTGGCCCTTCGGCCACGAAAATTGATTCACTGATAGCACTGAAAATGGTGGTGCCCCGCGCTACATTATTATTAAATGTGCAACGCCCGTTGGTTTATCTCAATGCTTCTGAAAAAAGTCTGGGAGCTGTCAAAAGCAGTTTGCAGATTTCCAATCGGATCAGAAACTACCTGACCAACGCAGGTTTTGAGTTTACCGATGATAAGAAAAAAGCAGAACTTTCGTTAAGTGTAGACGCTAATTCAGAGAAAGGCGCTGTATCAGGAAGTATTTATATCACCTACGTGACAGCAGTAATTCGTGTTGCGGCCGTTAAGGACAATAAAGAAATCTATGCCACTACACTCGATCGGATCAAAGGTTTTAGCCTGGACTACGAGCGTTCCAGCCAGGAAGCTTATAATAAGTCGCTGGAAGTATTGGAGAAAGAGAAGTTACCAGAGCTTTTAAACTCGATTTTGCAATAATTAGCCACTTTTTTAAAAAAATGTCCTTTATAAAAAGTAAATAAAAGAGACTGGCCTATTAATTGCATTGATTATCTTGCTAACCAAATTAATAATTGATATGAAAAGAATCGCGAATCTTTCCCTTGTTTTAGTAGCCGTAGCTGCTGCCTTTATCGGAGGATGTAAAAGTAAAACTCCTCCTACACCAGACGGAGAGAAAGAAGTGGTGGTACCTTGCTCAGGTCCTGACTTCTTTACCAATGCAAAGGTGTTTCGTGCCAACTCCATTGGCGAAAGCATGGATCAGGTAACGTCTAAGAAGAAAGCATTGACCAACGCACGCAACGAACTGGCGCAATCTATTCAAACGACTGTAAAAACTGTAACAGATAACTATACCAACTCTCGCTCGATGAATCGTAAAGAGGAATTGGAGCAAAAGTTTGAGAGCTTAAACCGCGAGGTGGTAGAACAAACATTGCAAGGTGTAAGAACCATTTGCGAGAAGTTAGTTCAAACTAAAGATGGCAACTACAAAACCTATATCGCTATTGAACTTTCTGCTGATGAATTGGTGAAACAATACAACCAGCGTCTTTCAACAGACGATCGCTTGAAAATCGACTACGATTACGAGAAATTCAAGGAAACCTTCAACCAGGAAATGGAAAAAAGAAAAAGCGGTAACTAATCGCTGAATCAATCAAAACGAAAATCCCGATCAATAAAATGGTTGGGATTTTTTATTTTTGGATATGGCCGGATATTCAGGTACACCTTTGCAGAAGAAGCTCGGTATTAAAGCCGGGAAGGCATACGTATTTGCTGAACCATCCACCTATTGGGATGCCGTTGCCCCATTGCCCGATGGATTCACAAGAACTGCCAAACCCACCAAAGAAAGCCTCGATTTTGCGCATGTATTCGTGAAAGAAAGCAGCGTATTTGAAAAGGAATTCCTGAAAGTGAAAAACTACCTGAAGAAAGATGGTTCCTTCTGGGTATCATGGCCGAAACGAGCCTCTAAAGTCGTAACAGATCTGGATGAAAAC
>JAJTHV010000152.1 GCA_021300095.1 Flammeovirgaceae bacterium
CTACGGAGTTAGTAACCTTTTCATCATGGGCTCCTTGTTTTTCATGGCGGGTGCATTGGGCAGAAAAACTCTGGTGATCTATACGCAAGGTATCATCTTATTGGTGCTGTACAGCATTGCTGCTTCATTCCTGGCAGATGTGGAATGGCAAGAAACGGCAGCGCTATTAGATCCATTTGGATCGCAAACTTTTGATTATGTGACTCGCTACTGGACGCCTGCCGAAAAGAACACGAAGTTAGTACCGCTTGAAGGAATCATGTTATATAATCGATTGATCTGGGTTGGCTTTGGTGTACTAGCGCTGGTTGCTACTTATTACGGGTTTTCCTTTAATGTGGTGCGTAATTCCTTGATCAAACGAAAACCAATAACTGCAAAAGAAAAACTACAGAAGACAGATGTAATTATTCCGGTAGCCCGCCAAGAAATAAACTGGGCTACCTATTTAAAACAGTTCATCACTCTATCCATTTTCAATTTCAAATTGGTCATCAAAGAAATTCCGTTTCTAGCAATTTTGTTTACCGGCATGTTGTTGCTGGTCGTGAATGCTTTCAACATGAATCAATTGTATGGAACGAGTTCTTATCCTACTACTTATTCTATACTTGGCTTATTGGATGGCTTCACCCTATTCTTTATCATCATTGCTATTTTCTATTCCGGAGAATTAGTATGGAAAGAAAGAGCGGTAAATATCAACTTAATCATGGATACGCTGCCCATGCCTAGTTTCGTAAGTCTGCTTTCCAAATTTATGGGAATGTTAATCATCTACCTACTGATGCTATTTCTTCTGATTATTTGCGGGGTAGTTATTCAGGCATCGTATGGATACTATAAATTCGAGTTACCCATTTATTTTAGCACACTCTACACGAGCACATTAACACTGTTGGTTCTCTATACTTTACTCGCCATCTTCATTCAAGTTCTTGTTAACAATAAATTCCTAGGGTTTGCTTTATGCATACTTTTTTTTGTTGTTCGTGGTGTAATGGGCGAACTTGGGCTTGAACATAATCTATGGCGCTTTGCCAGTGGTTCTTTGGGAACATTTTCCGACATGAATGTCTATGGGCACTATGTCCCACCATTCTCTTGGTTTAAAGTGTATTGGTTTGCCTTCGCTATGTTTTTGTTTGCTATCGCTGTCATCTTTTCTGTCAGAGGATCTGAAGCGGTAATGAAAATGCGATGGAAGTCTGGAAAGCTTCGTTTGGGTCGTTCATTTTTAATCTTTACGTTCTCTACTCTTGCTGTTTTCCTCTTTTCGGGATTTTATATTTATTACAACACATCGATTGTCAACAAATTTGTAAAATCCGATGATCAAGAAGATTTACAGGAAGAATACGAACAAAAATTAAATAAATACGAATTTATACCACAGCCAAAAATTGTGGAGACAAAACTTAAAGTTGACATCTATCCTTATTCGCGCGATTTTGTTGCCGAAGGATACTATTGGCTAAAAAATAAATCAAATGGCCCCATTAACGATATTCACATACAACATAGTATTGACAATCAACTGATCATTGATTATGTGAAATTCAATCAGGATGCCAAAGTCAAAGAAAATTTTGAGCAGTTCCGCTACTATGTCTATGAATTAGCTCAGCCACTCAATGCTGGTGATAGCATTCAAATGAATTTCAAGGTAACATTCGATACGAAAGGCTTTGAGCAAGGTGGCAGCAATACCAATGTCGTATTCAATGGAACATTCTTTAACAATACCGTCTTCTTTCCAACCCTTGGATATAACAGCGGTTTTGAAATAGGCGATGATGACGAACGTAAAAAACGGGAGCTAAAAGAAAAGGAACGAATGATGGAACGTAATGATTCACGTGGCTTGTCTCAAAGCTTGTTTGGGGACGATGCGGATCATATTCGTTTTGAGATGGAGATTAGTACAGAGGGTGATCAAATCGCCATAGCTCCGGGTTATCTACTAAGAGAATGGAAAGAAAATGGTCGCAATCACTATTCCTATAAAATGGATGCACCGATGTGTAATTTTTACTCGGTGGTTTCCGCCCGCTACGCAATTAAACGTGACAAATGGAATGACGTCAATTTAGAGATTTATTATCATCCGGGTCACGAATACAATCTGGACAAGATGATAGAAGGAATGAAAGATGCGTTAAGCTATTATTCGAAAAACTTTGCGCCTTACCAATATCGCCAGGTGCGGATTATGGAGTTCCCTCGCTATTCTACTTTTGCCCAATCCTTTGCCAACACCATCCCTTTCAGTGAAGGCATCGGTTTTATAGCTAAGATTGACGATCCGGAAAAAGACATTGATTATGTATACTATGTTACAGCACACGAAGTAGCGCACCAATGGTGGGGACACCAAGTAATGGAAGCGGGCGTAAAAGGCAATGCGATGCTTTCTGAAAGTATGTCGCAGTACTCTGCTTTAATGGTGCTTAAGCATAAATTCACGCCTGAAATTTTAGAGCGTTATTTGAAATACGAGTTAGACAGATACCTCAGCGGCCGCTCATTCGAGCGCAAGAAAGAGCAACCCTTAGAGTTTGTAGAGGGTCAAGGATATATTCATTATCAAAAGGCTTCTCTCGTTTTCTTTGCCTTACAGGATTACATTGGCGAGGATAGTGTGAATGCGGCATTCCGAAGATATAATTCAACTTGGAAGTTCAAGGACGCTCCGTATCCTACTTCGGCAGATTTACTAAAAGAAATCAAAAAGGTAACTCCGGATAGTTTACAAAGCATTATTCACGATATGTTTGAGACAATCACCTTGTTTGAAAATAAAACTACCGAAGCTTCATACGTGGAAAAGGCGAAAGGTCAATACGAAGTAACCTTAAAGGTTTCGGCTGAAAAAATGAGGGCCGATAGCACAGGTCTGGAATCTACTATTGCCATCAACGATTGGATCGACATTGGTGTGTATGGAAAGAGTAAGGCTGGCAAAGACAGTTTGATCTATCTGAAAAAACATAAGATCACCAAAAAGGAAAACCAATTTAAAATTACTGTCAATTCAAAACCGAGAAAAGCAGGCATCGATCCATTGCATAAATTGATCGACCGTCACTCCAATGACAACAGCAAAGGTTTAGTCAAGAAAGAAAAGTAATCAAGGCTACAACCTCAATCAAAGCGACTCTCTTTATTCAAAAGGGGGTCGCTTTTTGTTTTGGGTAGCTTAGGTTACCTCAATACCATCTCGTATTATTTATCGAAAGTGCGTTTAGGAGGCTCCGCAAAGTCAATCCAATAACCTCCTTTCACTTTTTTTTTGTAAATTTTCCATAAATAGTTAAACGATGCAGATTAAAACTAATCTGACAAGCCTAAACGAATTAACCATGAAGAAAGCTCCTTTACCCATTTTTCGGATGCTGGCCTTGGGCCTTTTTTTAGCCCCGATAGTCTCCTACGGTCAATCCGTTGGAGTTGGAACGAATAATCCGAATCCCTTTGCTATTCTCGATATTACTGCTCCCAATAAAAACCAAGGGATGCTGTTGCCGCGGCTTACCACAGCTGAACGAACGGCATTGGGAACTTCAATCCTAAGTAGTACAAGCCCCAACGCCAGCAATTCATTACTGGTGTATGACACTAATCTTCAAACTTATTTTTATTGGGATAGTGGCGTTTGGACTTCACTAACGGGGGGCACCAATGCGTATGTGTATGTTGGATACGCTCAGGATAATGCGGGTACCGGCTTTAGCTCATCACCAGCTTCGACTCTTGATTTCGTTTCATTTGTAACAACAACATCGCCCACTGCACCGACTGTGGCTGCATTTAATGCTGCCGGATGGAAATTATATCGTGGGCCACAAGGCATTCAGGGGTTAGTTGGACCAACCGGACCCACTGGGCCACAAGGACCTATTGGAAATACCGGACCGCAAGGGCCGACAGGACCTACCGGGCCAATAGGGCCACAAGGTCCGATAGGTCTTACTGGCGCAACGGGCCCTCAAGGACCAACTGGATTAACAGGACCAACCGGTCCACAAGGACCCATAGGACCTACCGGTGCAACTGGACCGCAAGGGCCTACTGGTTTAACAGGTGCGACAGGGCCTATTGGGCCTCAAGGCCCCATTGGACTAACCGGACCGACTGGACCAACCGGCCCGATTGGGCCTGTGGGGCCTGCCGGTAGTTATACAGCTGGTGGTGGCATCTCAATCTCCGGTTCATCGGTAATCTCTAACACAGGTGATCTAGACAATAAAAATGAGTTGGTAAGTTCTTTGACGTTGACCGGTAAAAATCTGACGGTTGCTGAGGGTTCCAACACAAAAACTGTAGATCTTTCTTCATTATCGACAGTGTACACTGCTGGCACAGGGATCGGCATATCGGGAAATGTTATCAGTAATACGGGTGATAGCGATAGTGACCCCGCCAACGAATTGATCAGTAGTGCAACACTAACAGGGAAAAATCTGCGGACCAATTCGATCGTAAAAAATTCTTGCTCTTCTTTTACATCGGCTTTCTGGTCGGAACGTTGCTCTGCGCCATGGCGCCTACGTACGAATTGCTTTTAGCCGCTCGCATCGTTACAGGAATTTTTGGAGGCGTTATCGGATCTGTTTCATTCGCCATCATCACTGATCTTTTCGCCCTTGAAGTACGCGGTCGTGTAATGGGCTTCGTTCAAATTGCATTTGCTGCGAGTCAGGTGTTGGGCCTTCCGATAGGGCTTCTCCTTGCCAACCGTTTTGAATGGCACGCACCGTTTTGGATGATCGTAATTTTTGGTGTGGTGTTGGGTGTTGTTATCCTTGTCTACATGAAGCCGGTAACGCGTCATCTGGCAGCAGCGAAGAAAAATCAAAATGCGTACATGCACTTGTATAGCAACCTATCGAACAAGCTTTATATCCGCGCTTATCTCAGTACCATTTTATTAGCTACCGGTGGTTTTATGCTTATGCCTTTCGGGAGTGCTTTCAGTACAAATAATTTAGGATTAACCATGGAACAATTGCCCATCCTCTATCTGGTAACGGGTATTTTCGGAATTGCATTGGGCCCATTAATTGGCAAGCTCGCAGACAAGATGGGGAAATTTAAATTATTCGCGATTGGTTCTGTGGTCAGCATCGCTATGGTGGGCATTTATACGCGCATGGGTATCACACCACTTTGGATTTGTATTGTGCTAAATGTTATTCTGTTTGCTGGTATCAACGCAAGAATGATCTCTGCTTCGGCCTTAACATCTGCTATCCCTTCTATGCCAGACAGGGGCGCGTTTATGAGTATCAACTCTTCAATTCAACAAATCTCCGGAGGCATTGCTTCGTTTATTGCCGGATTGATTGTGATTCAATCTCCAGGTGGAAACCTACAACGCTATGATATTCTTGGTTATGTGGTCATAGGCAGCATGATCATTGCAACCGCTATGATCTACTGGCTGGATAATTTTGTTAATCTGAAACTAGCTCGGGAAAAAAGTAGCAAATAAAAAAGGGAGCGTTTGGCTCCCTTTTCATTTATCATTAATCAAAAACTATTAACCAATCGCTACACGCTTGAACTCCACCACCGTTAATCCTTTGGTGATGCTATCCAAGTATTGAGCCACTGTCTTTGAATTGTCTTTCACAAAGATTTGTGGTAACAATGTATTGTCCTTAAAGAACTTGTTCAATTTGCCTTGCGCAATTTTCTCTACCATGTGCTCTGGCTTGCCTTCTGCTAAAATCTGAGCCTTGGCAATTTCAAGTTCCTTTTCGATCAACGTCTTATCAACTTCTGTTTCATTTACAGCCACAGGATTCATCGCAGCAATTTGCATACCCACGTCCTTACCGGCCTCCGTTACATCCTTGCCGTTCACACCTTTCATCGAAACCAACACACCCAATTTGCTACCTGCGTGGATGTAAGGAACTACCGCTTCACCTTTCATGTGGACGAAAGAGCTTACTTCTAATTTCTCTCCGATTTTTCCAACCAACTCGGTGATCTTGTCATTCAATGTCAATCCGCCTACTTGCTCAGCCAATAAATCTTCTTTAGTAGCAGGTTTCTTGGTGAAAGCAGTTTCTGCAATCAGTTTACCTAAATTCTGGAACTCATCGTTTTTCGCTACGAAGTCAGTTTCGCA
>JAJTHV010000191.1 GCA_021300095.1 Flammeovirgaceae bacterium
GGATGACCACTCAAAATCGCGTGCGAGTGAAAAAGTAGAATACACCGCATGCAACACCTCTCCATGAAAAGCAGCCACATCATTTGACTGTATCACTTTGATATACTTTTTTTGATCGCCCGGTTTAAATATCAACTTCATTTTTGCTTCAATCTTTTTTTAGGTAAAGCTCCATCGGTAAACCTCCGAGGTTTCCGATCCGCGGATTAATAAACCTCGGAGGGTTACCCGATTTTTCTTATTTTTTCAAAACCTAACCTCTAACTAAACCTAGCAGGATTACTATCTATTTGATCTTTCTCTAAACCTCCGAGGTTTTCGATCCGCGGATTAATAAACCTCGGAGGTTTAGCGGAGGTTTAGCGATTAGTCTCCAATCGCCATATAGGCTACAGGAGCAACATCTAAAGTACAAAATTCACCTTTCAAGTATTTAAAATGGGCGGCCATCGCAATCATAGCTGCATTATCCGTACAATATTGAAACTCAGGAATAAATATAGTCCACCCTAATTCACCCGCCATTTTTTTCAAACCTGCACGCAATCCGCTATTTGCGGATACACCACCGGCAATAGCCACCTGACGAATGCCTGTTTCCTTTGCTGCCTTTTTTACTTTTTGTAAAAGCATATCCACTAAACTTCGCTGCAGACTGGCGCAAATATCATCTCGGTTCTTTTCCACAAACTGCGGATCCAACTTTTTCTGGTCTCGTAAAAAATAAAGAAGGGATGTCTTAATTCCACTAAACGAAAAGTCCAACCCCGGCATGGTGGTATCCGAAAACTTGAAAGCCATCGGATTACCCATCTTGGCATATTGATCAATCAAAGGTCCTCCAGGATAGGCAATTCCCATCATCTTAGCGGCTTTATCAAATGCCTCCCCCACTGCATCATCTTGCGTTTCCCCTATCACACGCATTTTCAAATAATCCTCTACCAACACAATCTGCGTATGTCCTCCACTGACCGTTAAACACAAAAAGGGAAAAACCGGTTTGGGGTCATCGATAAAGTGCGCAAGCACATGTGCCTCCATGTGGTTGACTTCAATGAGCGGCAAACCCAAAGACCATGCCATCCCTTTAGCAAACGAAACCCCAACCAGCAACGATCCCATTAGACCGGGCCCACGGGTAAAAGCAATAGCGCTTAAATTTTCCTTCGATATACCCGATGTGCTCAGGCATTCGTTTACTACCATGAGTATATTTTGCTGATGCGCACGTGAAGCCAGTTCAGGTACTACTCCCCCGTATTTCTGATGGATACTCTGTGAGGCAATAACATTATTAAGTACCTTGCCATGTTGTATAATGGAGGCTGAAGTTTCATCGCAAGAAGACTCTATGGCAAGTAAGATGGGCGACATGTAGTAAGAATGAATCTGCAAGTTATTAAAATCCGTGTGTTTGCATGGCTCAAGAAGTTTGTTCTTTATGGGGCTTATCTCACGTTGACCTTTTTCGTGGTCGCCTTTTTTCTGTTGCAGTTGCCCGCCACCCAAAAAATGCTCATTGGCCGGTATACCCGACAGTTTTCAGACGTATCTGGCTTTACCATTCGATTTGATAAATTTTACCTGCGATGGTACGATCGGCTGGAATTAGAAGGCCTTTCCATTGTAGACCCGGAACAGGATACCATGATCGCCATTAACAAGATGAGCATCAATTTTCGGTTACGCAGTCTTTTGGAAAACAACGACATTAATATCGATGGAGTAGATCTGAAAGGAGCGCAAGTTTATTTGAAAACAATTGATGAAACGCCAACCTTAAAAAATCTGAACATCGATGTGTTCATTCATCGGCTCAGCGGCAAGTCATCGGGTGGTGGCAACCCACCCAAAATCCATATCGGTGAAATTGATCTGGAGAATTCAAAATTCAGTTTGAACGAAACTGAAAGTGATTCCATCAAAAACGGTTTTGATTATCATCACTTTAAAGTGAATGTAGAAGCAGACCTCGAAGCATTTCGGGTAATTGGCGACACCATCGACTTTCGTTTAAACTCGCTTCAAGCCAAAGACCAAAGTAGCGGATTAGAGATTGTCAACTTACGCACCTATTTCCTGATCTCACAAACGTCCATGGAGTTTTTAGGTTTGAATTTAACCACCGCCCGCAGCCATGTTACAGACACCATTATTCTCCGTTACAAAAGTCAGGCAGACTTGAGCGATTTTAATAACAAAGTCAATATTAAAGCTAAACTGAAAGAAACACTTATCGACCCGCTGGATTTGGCATTGTTTAACAATGGAAAATCACCTCTGCCGGAACCCCTATCTATTTCTGGTGAGTTTACCGGAAAAATATCGAAGTTCTTGTATCGTAAAATGAATGTGCAGTTAGGCAAAACAAACATAGAAGGCTCTTTGCAAATGGATGGCTTGCCTACGATTAAAGACACATTTATCGAGCTCGCAGTTAAAAAAGGAAATGTAGACATTCGCGATTTAGCCTTTCTTCTACCCGACAATTATTTTAACTTACTCAAACCACTTGGGCAGTTTCGGCTAACAGGAACATTTACAGGTTATGTAACCGACTTTGTAGCCGATGGCGATTTCATGGGAAGCCTGGGGCGGATTCAATCCGATATCAACTTAAAGATCAACCAGCAAGAAATCGAGAAATCGACTTATAGTGGAAACCTCGCTCTGACCAACTTCGACCTGGGAAAATATCTTAAAGACACCACTAATTTTCAAAAGGTAACCTTGAATGGTCAAATCAAAGGCACCGGTCTAACGGAAAAATCAGCCGACTTCTTATTGCGCGGCAGCATTCAATCCATTGGCATTCGTAAATACAACTACACCAACATCTCAACAAATGCACGGTTCGCCAGCCAATTATTCAATGGTGAGTTGATTATTGACGACCCCAACTTGCAATTCAATGTGGTGGGATCTGTCGATTTACGTAAAGGAGTAGATCTGGTAAAACTAAAAGCTAAACTAGATACCGCCAATCTGCATCATCTGGGGTTGATAAAAGATCACTTATTTGTCTCCACCTATTTAAATATAGATACAAAAGGTTTGCAGATTGATAGCTTATTTGGAGACGCTGTATTTCATGAAACGTTTGTACAGTATCGCGACCAGGAACTATTTCTCGATTCGTTACATATCAACTCACAGCATAATAATAACGAGCGACAGTTGTATGTACGCAGTTCACTAGCCGATGTAGAACTCAACGGAAGCTACTATTACTCTTCCTTGTTCAATGATTTCTCCAAACTCTTCAAAGAGTTTATGCTCAATGTGCGTAACAACAAAACAGACATTCAGAATTACTACGCCAAGAAGGACCGAAGTGTGCAAGTGTATGACGCAAATTTTAAAATCAAACTAAACAACATCAATCCCATCTTTGATCTCGCCAAAGTAGATCTACAAGTTTCTAAAGGCACACAGATCAAAGGTAAATTCACGAATGGTGTCACCTCCATTCTGCAGGCGTTTACTACCATCGACTCGGTAACAATTAACGGAAAACATTTCATACACAATGATGTTGAACTTTCAGGTTCTAAAATACGAGATAGCGTGAATGTGTTAACTATGCTCACCATCAACTCTCAAAAGCAATGGTTCTCCTCGTCATTTCAATCCAAAGACCTGTTTGCCGAATTAATTTGGGACAAAGGACATGCCAATTTTACGTTGGATGCCGATCAGGTGGGTACCACGAATATCTTACGATTGCAATCTGAAATCGACTTTCAGCGCGACAGCACCAAAATAAAAATAATATCCACCAAATTGCGTGCGCTTGATAAAGAATGGCATATCAATCCGCAAAATTTTTTACTCAACAATGGTTCAGAATGGAGCATTCATCATCTGGAATTGATA
>JAJTHV010000454.1 GCA_021300095.1 Flammeovirgaceae bacterium
CCAGAAGCCAAAGATTACAAACGCATTGGCGATGGCGACACCGGTCCCAACACGGGTGGAATGGGCTCAGTCTCTCCGGTGGTATTTGCCACTCCTAAGTTTATGCAAAAAGTAGAAGAGCGAATTATCAAGCCAACCATTGCAGGATTGAAAAAAGAAAACATCCCATTTAAGGGATTTATCTTTATTGGGTTGATGAATGTAAAGGGCGATCCGTTTGTAATTGAATACAACACACGCATGGGCGATCCTGAGACTCAATCTGTAATGGCCCGCATTCAAAGCGATTTTTTGGAATTGTTAATCGCAGCGGCCAAAGGAAGCCTGAAAGGAATGAAGATTGAAATCGATCCGCAAGTGGCTATGACAATCGTGATGGCATCAGGCGGCTACCCGGATCACTATGAAAAAGGCAAGCCCATGCATGGACTGAAAGATTCGCACAAGGCATTTGTTTTTCATGCAGGAACCAAAGTAGCAGGCGAACAGATTGTGACAGATGGTGGCCGGGTGCTCGGAATTACAGCCAAGGCAAATACGCTGGTAGAAGCCTCTGAATTGGCCTATACTGACGCAAAATCGATTAATTGGGAGGGGGTTTACTTTCGGAAAGATATTGGTGTAGATTTGCAGAACGTAAAATTAGGTAATTAGATAATTGACCATTCCAGCCTTTAAAAAGGCCTAATGATATAAGATAATGGGTTGTGCTTGCGGAACGAAAAAGGACGGTAAGGTATCCGGTTGTAATAACAACGGTGCCTGTGGCACGGGCGGCTGCAATAAAATGAACGTCTTCGATTGGCTCTCGAACATGGAGATGCCGGTAGAGGATAAATTTAATGTGGTTGAAGTGCGCTTTAAAAATGGCCGCAAAGATTTTTACCGTAATACGGAGAAGCTTCAGTTGACGACAGGAGATGCCATTATTGTAGAATCCCAAACCGGTCACCATCTGGGTCACGTTTCTTTGCAAGGCGAATTAGTGCGCCTGCAAATGCAGAAGAAGAAAGTGGCCAATGACGATGAGATCAAAAAAATCTACCGCATTGCGCACCAGCGCGATCTGGAAAAATTTGAAGAGATCAAAAAGCGTGACAACCCCACACTGTATCGTGCACGCGAAATCATCAAGCAATACAAACTGGCCATGAAACTCTCGGATGTAGAGTATCAGGCAGACAATACCAAAGCTACTTTCTTCTACTCAGCCGAAGACCGTGTTGATTTCAGAGAGTTGATTAAGCAATTGGCAGCCGAGTTCAAAGTGCGTGTGGAAATGCGCCAAATTTCTTTGCGTCAAGAGGCAGGCCGCTTGGGCGGGATTGGCGTATGTGGTCGTGAACTATGTTGCTCTACGTGGTTGAGCGATTTTAAAAATGTGGCCACCAGCGCAGCACGCTATCAAAATTTGTCACTCAACCCCAGCAAGCTGTCTGGCCAATGCGGCCGATTGAAATGTTGCCTCAACTATGAGTTGGAAACCTACATGGATGCCCTCAAGTTTATTCCGGAAGTGGAAACGCCATTGCTGACTGAACAAGGCGAAGCACGTTTGCAAAAGACGGATATCTTTAGACGCATCATGTGGTTTGGCTATAAAGAAGATAACAACTGGTATCCGCTCAATGTCGATCGCGTGAATGAAATCCTTCTGATGAACAAAGAAGGAAAGAAGCCAGCTACGCTACAAATCAATCAGGAAGAAGTACGCGCTCCGCTCAGCACGCTCAACAGCGATTTGGAGAGCATGGATAAGAAGTTTAAAAACAAATCGGGTAAAAATAAAAACCGCAATCGCGATAAGCGCGAACAGCCAAAAAATGCGGGCAATGCTAATCCGAATCAGCAACGGAATCAAAACCGCAACCAAAATCAAGGAAACGCTAATCGCAACCCGAACAATCCGAATTCGAATTCAGGTGCGAACCCGAATCCCAATTCGCCCGCGAATCCGAATCAAAATAAGGGTCAGCAGCCAAATGCTAACCAAAACAGGAATAACCCTAACCGAAACAATCCGAATCGGAATAATCCGAACAGGAACAATCCCAATCGCAACAATCCCAACCAAAATAATGCGAATCGGAATAACCCCAATCGGCAGGGTGGTAACCCCAACAACCGTAACAAACCGAACAACAATCCTAACTCAACCCCTCCGGAAAGTGTATGAGGCGTAGTTTCTTTTTTGTCATTTTGGTTTTTCTTTTTTCGTGCGACTCCAATCGTGTATTTGAAGACAACGTAGAGTTTGCGGACAGAACCTGGAAGATTTCTGAACCTGCGTTGCTGGAGTTTCAGATTGTCGATGCTTCTAAATCGTACAATTTGTATTTGGATATTCGCAACTCAATTGATTACCCCTACTCGCGCATTTTTGTCAATTACACCTTGCGAGATTCTGCCGGAGGCGAGTTGTCAAAAAAGATGATGGCTGAATACCTCTTTGATCAGAAAACAGGAAAACCCAATGGTAGCAGTGGCCTAGGCGATATTTATGATCACCAGTTCCCCATTGCCGGCAATATGAAGTTTACGAAGCCCGGCAAATACAAAGCACATTTCGAACAATTTATGCGCAAAGATACCCTACAGGGAATTTTAGCTGTTGGCTTGCGTGTGGAAGAAGTGGTGCAGCCTTAATTATTTATTCGACAACGTAGACTTTCTAACCTTCGCCATTTTCACCGCTTCATAGGCATTTACCAATCCACCTGTTTCACTTAAACTTTCAAACGGCACCTCTTCTTTGCTGCCCGGTTTTTCCACTTTCAAATTATCAAACTTACGACTGGACTTATAGAGGATGTCTTTTATTTCAATCGCTGTGAGATCGGGAAAATATGAGAGGAGCAATGCCGCAACACCCGCCACCGTTGGACTAGCCATACTGGTGCCATCCATATTTTTATAATGATTGTTGGGAGTGGTTGAATAAATTTCCACACCCGGTGCAAATAGCGACACCGACTTTTTTCCAAAGTTTGAAAATTTCCCTACAAAGTTTTGATTGGCGCCCCATGCAGAAGCGCCTACCTCAATCCAGTTTTTAGCTTCTTTTCCATTCAGGAATTTTCGGGTAGGGAAGTTGGTTTCTTTGTCCAGATCATCACCATCATTTCCGGCTGCGTGAATCAGCAACACGCCTTTTTGTTCGGCATACTTTACGGCCTTATCAACTATGGCTTTTTCGGGCGAGAATGATTTGCCAAAACTCATGTTGATGATTTGTGCTCCGTTGTCCACCGCATAGATGATGGCATTGGCAATATCTTTATCGCGTTCATCGCCATTGGGCACCGCGCGCACTGCCATAATCCGCACATTGTCGGCTATACCTTTTATGCCAATCGCATTGTTTCGGTCGGCTCCGATAATTCCGGCTACGTGGGTTCCATGTTCCGGATCGGGTCCCTTCACATCGTTGTTTCCATAGAAGCGTTCGGCCAGATTTGCATAGGTATCACCAACAATTTTACGCGAGTCAAATGCGGTATTGTATCCATATTTTACAATTACTTCATAATAGTCTACCGCTTCTTTGATTTCTGCCACATAGCTATCCAAGTCTACATCATCGCCTTGCGTTTTGTAAATACCACTCACTACGCTTTTGCTGAAGAGAAGTCGGGGGCTGGTAGTAACAATGGAACGAACGGCTTCCGCGTTCAATGACTCGACCTTCAAAAATTTCTTTACGCTATCAATACTCGATTTGGTGTAGCGATAGGCAGATGAGTAAAGTTTGTATTGCTGCTCATTTTTAATTTTCAGTTTCTGATACTTGTCTTTTATTTTGAGATAGCCCTCATACGCTGTTCGATTTTTTTTGCGCGCCTTAGTCGAATCTGCCGATTCAAACTTTTTGGAAAGCCGCATGTATTCGCGGGTCAATTCATAGGTATCGGGGCCAACATTTCCATCTTTGCCACCAATAAAATTCCAGCCATGAATGTCATCTACATACCCGTTTTTGTCGTCATCGATGCCGTTTCCGGCAATTTCTTTTTCGTTTACCCAGATAATACTTTTCAAATCTTCGTGATCGATATCAATGCCGGAGTCAATCACAGCTACTAAAACCCTACGCGAAGGCTGATCTTTCAATAGGGTAGCATAGGTGCGTTCAGAACTTACACCGAGCAGGCTATCCTGTTCCGGATCTTTCAAAAACCAATCAGTAGGGATTTCTTTTTTAGCGGATTGCGCAAATAAATGACCTGAAATCAGCAAACAAATAAGTACACGCATTATCGAATAAGTCATTGAATCAAAGCTTTAGAGTAAAACCGGATAAGCTCCCAAAAAGTGCGCCAAGATAGTTTTAAACACGTGGTTTGCCACTTCTTTTTATTTGAAAAACGCTTCAAAAAGCCTTTTAGGCCCCGGATTTTTGTTCAAAGATGCCTTATTTCTTACTTCGGTAGGGCATAGAGCAAAATGGAAAATATTAGAAAAAGGAATAGTTGGACATTTGATTCATTAAACCACTATGCTATGATCGAAATTTACTTTTTATCCGTTGGGCTGTTTTTTACAATTTTCCTCAGTTTAGCATATCGTTTTCAATTAAGATTATCACGCATTTAATCAACCCTTAAAGCTTTCCTGCTTTAAATACACTCTTTTTAGCCACTTCCGGCTTTCTGGTTCGGTCTTTGCATTATCGGGTTACCTTTCAAATACTTACCGATAAAATTGGTAGCTTTGATATTGAACTAAAGATGACTCCCCGATGAGAAAATCAGCATTATTAACAGTCGTTTTTTATCTGACCATCTGTTCAGTTAACGGACAAACGGGTATTCCAAGAATCGTCATCAATTCGATGGGGCACTCGGCCAAGGTTCAAAACCTCAATTTCACCCCGGACGGAGAACGCATTATTTCGGTATCGGAAGATAAAACGGTGCGCGTTTGGAATGCACGCAACGGTGAAATGTTAAAAAAGTATGAATCAGAAATAGGAGATGGTTCAAATGGTATGCTCTATGCATCCGCTTTATCCCCTGATGGCAATCTACTAGCCATTGCCGGTTATACGATAACCAAAGACAATCAGGTATACATTGTGATTATCGATTTGAAAAAAGGAGTACAAGTTGCCACCGCGTTAGGTCACACCAACGTAATCAACAGCCTTGCCTTTACAGGAAACGGAAAATACCTCGTCAGCGGTAGCGATGATAATAGTTTGAAAGTCTGGACGGTGGATGGATCATCCAGTTATAAAGTGGCACTTTCTATTTCCACCGGTTTTCCGGTAAAATATCTTTCCATGAATCCGGTAACTATGGATGTGGCAGTTGCCTGCGAAGGCAAAACCGAGATTCTGGTATATAGTTTAGGTGCACTTGAAAAAGGAGTGGCTAAGTTCAATCCCCGGTTTTGGAACAGACATCGTGGGGAAATCAATAAACTGGCCTATTCTGCAGATGGAATGTATTTAGCATCCAGCAGTCAGGATAACGAATTTAAATTATGGAAGGCAGATGGATCGGTTGTGAAAGAATGGTCGAGCGATGCGCCTATCAATGCAATGGCATTCTCGCACGATTCTAAAATTTTAGTTGCACTTGATGCAGCGGGGCATGGTGTAAGCTATGGAGTGCCTGGTGGTAATAAATTCACCGATTTTAATGGCCATAACAATACCGTTTTTTCAGCTGCATTTTCCCCTGTGGATGATGGAAGCTACGTGGTTGCGTCAGCGGGAGGCAATAACAACGAAATTTACTTTTGGAACCCGATCAACGGGAAAACCATTCGCAAGGTAAAAGGAAAAGGAAGTGCAGTCCGCGATTTGGCTTTTGGCACCGGACTGGAATTGTTTGTTGCGCAAGATGTGAACGGAAAAGACGGAGAATTTGAGCGAAGCTTTGACTTTGCTTCCATGAAATTAAATACCACCTCACCACAATTCAATAAACCAACACAAGACTTTAACAGAGGGATTTCACAAAGTTCTGAAACTGTGCTGGACTTGCCAAAGGGTAAAAAAATAGAAAATGCACCGGAAGAAGATGGACGTATATTAGATTATCAGGCAATGGCCGATGGAAATGTGGCTGTTGCCAGTGATTTTTCATTAAAGCTCTATGACAAGAATGGATTTTTTCAAAAAGAGTTTGTAGGGCATGCAGGCGGTGTGCGCGCAGTTACCATTAGTGCCGATGGCCGCTACTTGGCTTCGGGGGGTGAAGATCAAACTATTATTTTGTGGAAGCTTTCTGAATCGGGCGCAGCTCCTTCCATGCGTCAAGCATTTCCGGATGCCGATTGGGCTAATTTCTTTTCTTCATTACCATGCGATTCGCTCACAAAAGAACCATCCAAAAAAGCATGGAAAGATGTGATCGATTATTTGAAAGCCAATGGAGATAAAACCTACCGCGGACTTGAAGAGGTCTACAAAAACTTAGGTGAATCTGTTTTGCCATTTGCCACTCTCTTCTTAGCTGAAGATAACGAATGGGTATGTTGGGCCCACAAAGGATATTTTGCATGTACCTCTTCCGGTAGTCAGTATTTCGGATGGCATGTTAATCGAGGCATTGATAAGCTAGCTGATTTTTATACAGCAGAGCAATACTTCGAAATTCTGTATCGCCCGAAACAGATGGAGAAAAGTATTTCACAAGGCAGACGGGTAGAAGATATTTTAAAAGAAGAAGGTGAGCGCTTGTTTGACCTCTCAAAACTACATCGCCCTTCTGCTGGATTCTTTACATCCGATGCCCTGCACGATAAAGGGCTGGTTGACTATCAAAACGGGAAGTTGGTGACAACCCAAAAATCCCTCCCATTAGAGGTGGAGATTTTTGATGGCGGTAGCGGAGTTCGCGAAGTGAATATTTATCAAAATGATAAATTGATTATCAATGACAACGAAGGTTTAAAAACGAAGGGAGAAGGAGATAAGTTAGTGAAAACCTATACCATCGACTTGCTCAATGAGACCAATGAATTTAAAGTAGTGGTTGTTAACTTCCAACGAATAGAATCGCGTCCTGAAATTTTGAAGATTGAATATGTTGGTAAAGTGATTGCTACTTCCACCTTGCATATGTTGGTGGTGGGTATCAATAAGTATCAAAACGCTTCTTATAACTTGAATTACGCACAACCCGATGCAAAATCGTTTACCGAAAAATTAGTGGAGCAGGGCCAAGGTATTTACAAGGGCATTAACAAAATCGAATTGTATGACGAAAATGCTACCAAGGCTAAAATCGTTGATGGCTTTAAACAAATAGCAGCGAAAGCACAACCGCAAGATGTATTTGTGTTTTTCTATGCGGGCCATGGTAGTTTGGATGAAGAAACCAAAGACAAAGATGGAGAGTCACCCTTCTATTTTGTCCCCACCGATGTTACGAAGCTGTATGGAGATGCACAACAATTGGCTACCAAGGGATTATCCGACACCGAGTTGAAAGATTATTTGACGAAGATTCGATCAACCAAACAAATTGTGTTGATGGATGCCTGTCACTCAGGGGCTGCTTTAAAGGGAATGAAAACACGTGCAGCCGCCAACGATGAAAAAGCCATGGTGCAATTGGCCCGAAGCTCTGGGGTGGTGATGATTGCTTCTTCCGGATCAAAACAGTTTGCTACGGAGTTTGATATTTTAAAGCACGGTGTATTCACCTATGCCTTGC
>JAJTHV010000129.1 GCA_021300095.1 Flammeovirgaceae bacterium
AAAGGCATTTGCGTTTTCCAATTCCTACCAGCAACATGTGGTTACAATTGATCAACTCATGGTTCACTATTTAGCTACCGCGAATGATTAAGTTATTTTTACGCGCACTTCGAAAATTGAGATTGATTCATCATTTGAATCTGTCTTTTACATATACCATTCATGGTCGTTCATACCGCATTCCGGTAAAAGGGGGAGTGGGTTTCGATCATTTCTTAGACGCAGAACAATGGATGCGAGATGTATTAAAGAAACTCCTTGCGCTGCAACCAAACAAAGCATTTCTCGATGTAGGCGTAAACATAGGACAAACTTTACTGACTGTAAAAAGCATACAAAATGATGTTCCTTACTTTGGATTTGAGCCCAATCCAATTTGTGTGTCCTACGTAGCAGATCTGGTCGAAGCCAATCAACTGAAAGCCTCCGTTTATCCGGTGGGAATGAGCAACGCCAGTGGATTGGCCGTTCTTTATAAGGACGTTCAATTGCCGGGCGATAGTAGTGCATCTATGATTAAAGAATTCAGAGACACGCAAGGTAAAGTAGAAGTGTTTGTTCCTATTCTTTCATGGCATCACATTCCAGCACGCGAACAATCCGTCCAGTTTGGGATCGTGAAAATTGATGTGGAAGGTGCAGAGTGGGAAGTACTTTCCGGATTGACAGAATTGCTGGAACAGCAACGACCATTCATCATTTGTGAGGTACTTCCGGTGTATACCAGCGACAATACGTTCCGCCTTGAGCGGCAAGAAAAGATATTGCAACTTCTCAAGCAGTTGAATTATTCTATTTTTCGAATTGGACTCGATGCGAAGTTAATTCCGTTGCCAACGATAGAAGTACACAGCAATCTGGCCGATTGTAACTATGTGTTTGCGCCAGTTGAACGAGCCAACGCTATTTTTAACACAAAGTAATGTCCCCGCTGGTATCAGTCATTATGCCGGTTTATAATGGCGAAAGATATCTGGCCGCTGCAATTCAATCTGTCCTGAACCAATCGTATCAGCAGTTGGAATTGTTGATTGTGAATGATGGCAGTACAGATGGTAGCGAAGCCATCATACGCCAGTTTACAGATACACGAATCCGTTATTTTAGTCAAAGCAATGCTGGCGTTTCCGTTGCGCGTAATATAGCTCTGGCAAATATGAAAGGTGAGTTTTTTTGCTGCCTGGACGGTGACGATGTACTGCCAACTAATTCGATTCAAAGTAGAATGGAGGTGTTCGACCGTTCTTCTTCAATTGCGTTTGTGGATGGTTTCGTACAAGTTTATGACGCTACGCTTCAAAAACCATTGTATCAATGGAGGCCTCGAGAACAAGGCCGCATATATAAAGAGCTAATTCGGCTTACAGGCAATTGCTTTTTTGGACCAACCTGGTTAATAAAACGAATGTCAGAAACAAACTACCGTTTTGTAGAGGGAATGACCCATGGTGAAGATTTACTTTTTTATATTTCAATAGCCAACGATGGTGAGTATGCGTATACAGAAGACTGCATACTTCATTATCGGAAAAATGAACAATCCGTAATGAATAATCTTTCCGGGTTAGGTAGAGGATACACTTTTTTAGCTTCTAAATTAGCAGAAATGAACGGAGCCGACTTTACTCTTTGGGATCGGTTTGTGTTTCAACTGAAAGTCAGAAAAATTATGTTTTTGTCTTTTTGGAGCAATCGAGACTACCGGAAAGCGTTCGAATATGTAATTTTGGGAAAAACGAGAGACTAATGCGGTTGCTGTTTGTCAGTTATTGGGGATTGAATGAAGGGCTAACGGCTGCAACTGTTTTGCCGCATCTTCAAATTTTGGCAGGCATTGAAACGATTGAGCAGATTGTATTTTGTTCAATAGAAAGAGGAAGTGAAGCGAATACTCCAAGTCCTAAGCTTCATCAGAAAATTGTACACATTCCCTTAGTTTCCCAACCCAGAGGCAATGTATTCTTAACCAAAGCCAACGACTTTATTGCATTCCCAAAACAATTGGTTCGCATTTGTAGCGAATATCGAATTGATAAGATGATTTGTCGATCACCTATGGCAGGCGCATTGGGTTTTCTCGCATCGCGAAAAAACAATATTCCATTTGTCGTGGAATCTTTCGAGCCGCATGCCGAAAGCATGATTGAATCTGGTGTGTGGACAAAATTGGATCCTCGTTATTGGATCGAACTATTTTTTGAGAACCAGCAGATAAAGGCAGCAGGCAAAATTTTCCCGGTGAGTTATCATCACAAGAGGCGATTGATGGAAGAAGGATTGAGCGAAAGTAAAATCATCGTAATACCTTGTTGCGTGGCCCTCGATAAATTTAAGTTCGATGCCGGAAAGCGATCAATGATCCGTCAGCAGCTAGGCATAACGGAGAGCCAAACCGTTGGAATTTATGTCGGTAAATATGGGGGCATTTATTATGACGAAGAGGCGTTTGACTTGTATCGCAAAGCGTTTGATTTTTTTGGTACGTCATTCCGTCTCATTATCTTAACAGAGCAGGATCGCGGGGAGGTAATAAAGAAATGCCTGGCGCGTGGCATCGAAGCGAATTTTGTTTTTGTACAACGTGCAAAACATGAGGAAGTGAATGCCTATTTGTCTGCGGCCGACTTTGCATTCAGCACGATCAAACCCGTGCCGAGCCGTTTGTATTGCTCACCTATTAAAAATGGTGAGTATTGGGCGAATGGATTGCCAATTCTGACGGAGATGAACATTGGAGATGACTCAGATATTATTGCAGAAGAAGGTGGCGGAGTAATTGTTGATATCCATCAACCGGATGCAGCTTTTCAAAAATTGAAAGTATTAATAGCTCACGGACGTGCGAAGAATTCTGAAGAAATTCAACGCTTGGCGCAAAAACACCGGAGTATGCAGGTGGTGGAATCGATTTACCGGCAGGAATTTAGTATACCATCACAACTTACCAACGTCTAACGAACTGTATCTATCAGGAAGCAAAAGTAATGAAGCGGTTAAAGTTCATTTTTTGGGTAAGTATCCTATTTGTGCAGGCTTCGTATGCGCAAGTGCCCGCGTCTTCGTTCACGGCTCCGCCTTCTGCATGTTTGCAAGAAAGCTTAGTCATCACCAACTCATCCACCAACAGCAATTCCTATCAATGGGATGCGTGTGCTGATGACTTTCAAACACTCAAAAGCAATCTGAGTGTTGCCACGTTAACCAACCTTTCGAATGGATTTGGCTATAAGTTAGTAGAAGATAATGGTAACTGGTATGGTTTTGTTGTCAGCCAGGGAGGGCTTCGATTGTTTCGAATGGACTTCGGCAATAGTCCATTGAATGTGCCTTCACAAACTATTGACTTGGGTAATCCGGGCAATTCACTTTCCTTTCCACAGGACATTGAGATTTACAAAGCCAATGGTAAGTGGTATGGATTTGTTGGCAGTAATGACAACGGATATGGAATTGTACGTTTGGATTTTGGCACTTCCATCACCAATGCTCCAACGGCTACCAATATCGGAACTTTTGGTGTGTTTGGTAGATTCTGGGATTTGAAAGTAATCGAGCAAAGTTCCAATTTGATTCTGGTGATCAATGAACGAAATAACGGCACGTTGATACGAGTCAATTACCGAAACGCATTTGAGAATGCGATTGTCAATGCGACGCATGTTTTTGTGACGAGCTCAATCACTTCCAATCTCTCTCCGGGATTCGATTTAATTCAAAATAATGGCAATTGGATTGCACTACTCACTTCGTATGGAGACAATAGATTGTATCAAGTTAATTTTGGTAGCGATCTTTTGTCAACGCCCACACTACAATCCTCCTTTTCGCTTTCAACATTCAACAGGCCTATGCGTGTGCGTATTGTTCCGGAAGGAAATCGATTTGTAGGAGTAGTAAGTAATGAATCATCCGCTATTTCAATAGTAGATTTGAAAGACTTAAATCCTGTAAATGCGCCAACTTTGATTTCGCATAGTGGATTGCCTAACTTTTTGGGATTGGATGTAGAGCGATTTAATGGAAAGAGTTTAGTGTTAGGGGTCGGCAGTGTAGACAATCGGGTTCGACAATTAATTTTTGAATCTGATTGCGGCATAACATCTTCATTTCTATCCACCACGTCCCCCACAATTAAATATTCCACCGCTGGCACCAAAGTGATTGAGTTGAAAGCTATCAACACCACCAATGGCTTATCTGCATTATCATCGAGAACTGTTACTATTACTTCAGTCACCGCACCAGATATTGATTTTTCAATTGTGAATAACTGTGTTAGTTCACCAATAAATTTTTCAGCTATCAATAGTTCCGGTACTATCACATCGTATAGTTGGAATTTTGGTGATGGCAATCTCAGTACAGGATCAACTACGCAACATACTTACGCAACAGCTTCATCGTATCCTATCAGTCTAGTAGTAAACTCATCTAGTGGTTGCTCTAATACAGCGAGTAAAGCCTATCAAATTTATAATGTCCCTCAGGCAAATTTTACCTTACCGGCAGCAAGCCCTTTTTGTACAAATCAATCCTACACATTTACAAACACATCTACATTTGATTTGGGTTCATCGCCTACGTGGCAATGGTCAGTCAACGGTAATTCCGTTAGCTCTTCAAAAGATTTGTCCACATCATTTTCATCGACAAGTGCGCAGCAGATTCAATTGATAGCTTCCCTTCCGGGATGTAACTCACAATCAATTCAAACTATCAACTCTTTAGCCACAGGGCCATTGATTAATTTTTCAGTAACTAATCCAAATGCGAATCCTAATGTATGTCAATCAACACCTGTTACGTTTAATAATACGACAGTGGGCTCTGTTACTTCCTACTCGTGGTCATTTGGAGACGGAAATACATCAACTCAAACCAATCCGCAGAATACTTTTAGTACGACTGGATCATATCCGGTTACGTTACAAGCAAACAATGCAGCGGGTTGCCAGAATTCACTCACTCAATCCATTACAGTTTATACCCGGCCTGCACCAGATTTTTCAGTAGGCGCCCCTCCATTTTCATGTGCGGGTTCGGCTACCACATTTATGGATGCAACTCCGATTCCTACAGATAGCAATCTGACATCCTGGGCTTGGAGCTTTGGCGATGCAGCCAATGGAAGTTCATCCCTTCGAAATCCAACGTACACGTATCCAACAGCAGCTACGTACGAAGTCTCGTTGACAGTAGCTACCAATTTTGGCTGCACACATTTGGGAAAGAAGACAGTGGTGATTGCACCTTCACCAATTCCCAACTTTACAAACTCAGCTGCCTGCAAAGATCAACTTACGCAGTTTACAGATACTTCTACTGGATCTATTGCTACACGATCATGGCTGATACAGGGGAATACAATTAATATATCTAATCCTACCTACACATTCACAGCCGCAGGGTCTTTTCCTGTGGTGCTGAATCTTACCGGTTCTAATGGCTGTGTGGCCCAAATCAGCAAGACCGTGTCTGTACCCGTTCCGGCAACACTGGATTTTCAAATTTCAAATCCGTGTGTCAATAGTGCAACCGTGTTTACAGAGATCACCAATACCACCGATCCGGCCGTATCTCAAGCATGGGTTTTCGGAAGCATTGGTAGCGGAACGAGTACGCCTGCAACGTTTAGTTTTCCAGCAGCAGCCAATTATAATGTGAAGCTAAGTTCTACCCGCCAGTCGGGTTGCACCTATTCACTTACCAAATCAATTTCAGTTTCCGATGCACCGATTGCCAGTTTTACCTCTTCGGTTGAGTCAGGAGGGGCACCTTTGCCCGTTTCGTTCACCAACACATCGAGCGGTGCTACCAGCTATCTCTGGAAGTTTGGAGATGCACTAGCTTCTACTTCGGTATTGGCGAGCCCTTCATTTACCTATACCAACTTAGGCGATTACAACGTTGAGTTAACCGTCACCAACGCTGCAGGATGTAGCAACAAAGCGAGTTCAACGATCCGCGTAGTGGTTCCTTCAATCGATCTAGTGCTTACGGATTTTTATCTTTCAAAAGATGTACAAACGGGTAACTTACAGCCTGTAGTCACCGTGACTAACAAGAGTAATATAACGATTACGAACCCATACATTCTGATCGAGTGGGCGGGAGGTGCAACAGTCAGAAAACAACTGTTGGCTACGATCAAACCAGCCAATGAGATCACATCCCTGTTGGACTTTCAGCTAATCCCGCAGACAATAAAATACATTTGTGCGGAAGTAGAGGTAAAAGGCGACACCGATTTGTTTTTGAATCGAAAATGTGTAGGGCTAAATGATGAACAAGTTGTACTTACCCCTTATCCCAACCCGGCATTTGATGTGTTGACGCTCGATTGGATCAGTATCTCGGGTTCATCGGTTTCTGTGGATATTTTCAATGCATCGGGTACGGTTGTCTTTCAACAAAATAGTACAACCCTGGCGGCCGGGCTTAATCGGTTGAACATCCCAGTGGAGGCCCTTCCGGCTGGAATTTATTTTATTCGCTTTAGTGATTCCATTACGACCCAATCATTCAAATTTGCGGTTGGCAAAAAGTGAGGTTAAATACTTCTGTGAAATCGATTGTAATTTCTAACTTTATGTTTTAGGGCACTTTGGTGAAGTGCTCTTTTACTAGATACCCTAACTTTTGTAATGACTTAAAATATGAAGATTAAACTGGACGCTACGGATCGCAAAATACTTGAACTGTTACAAGCCAATTCAAACATTACCAACGCACAATTGGCGCAGGAAATTGGCCTGTCACCAGCACCCACCTTAGAGCGTGTGAAAAAACTTGAAAACCAAGGGGTGATTAAAAGCTACCATGCGCTGGTAGATATGGATAGTGTTGGATTAGGGGTGAGCACGTTTGTAACCGTTTCACTGAAAGGCCACAACAAAGAGAATATCAACAAGTTTATTTCAGAGATCAAAGATATTCCCGAAGTGATCGAGTGCCATCATGTTACGGGTCAATCCGACTTTATATTAAAGATGGTGGCCACCGATATTCCGAATTATCAAAACATCATGTTAGAGAAACTTTCTAACATTGAAGTAGTGGATAACATGCAAACCACCATCATTCTGTCTACCTTCAAAAACAGCAAATCAGTGCCTTTGCCATGAGTAGTGTTGCCGAAGAAAAAACATTAGTGCTGAATGAGCAGCAGATCAAACAAAAGATCAAACGGATTGCATACGAGGTATTTGAAAATAATTTTAGAGAAAAGACCATTGTCGTGGCAGGAATTGAAGGGCAGGGCTATCAATTTGCGAAGTTGATTTCGAAAGAATTGAAAGCCATTTCACCTATTGAAGTTGTGATCGCTAAAATTTCGGTAGACAAATTTGCAACCGAACAGAGTGAAGTGAAACTAGATGTTGCTACGAAAGAATTTAAAAAGCGATGTGTGTTGTTGGTCGATGATGTATTGAATACAGGTCGTACTCTGGCATTTGCCATGAAACCATTTTTAGAAACAGGGGTAAAGAAAGTAGAAGTAGCCGTTTTGGTGAATCGCAGTCATACCCAGTTTCCGATGATGCCTACCTACACGGGGCATGCGTTGACGACCACACTCAAAGATCATGTAGAGGTTGTACTCGGTAAAGATTCAGCAGTTTATTTACGATAATTTAATTGCATGTCCATTCATAAAAAGACGGAGTTGAAGCGTGTGACTACGCATCAACTTCAGGAAATGAAAAAGAAAGGCGAGAAAATTGCCATGCTTACAGCCTATGATTATAGCATGGCTAAAATCATAGACAGAGCCGGAGTGGACATTATTTTGGTTGGTGATTCTGCTTCGAATGTAATGGCCGGCAACGAAACAACCCTGCCTATTACACTTGATCAGATGATCTATCATGCAAGTTCTGTGATCAAGGCAGTGAAGCGATCACTGGTAGTGGTAGATATTCCTTTTGGATATTATCAGGGAAGCTCGGGCGAAGCATTGCGTTCGTCAATTCGCATCATGAAAGAATCGGGAGCACATGCCGTAAAGATCGAAGGAGGCAGTGAAGTGAAAGATTCCGTGCTGCGTATTTTAAGTGCAGGTGTACCCGTGATGGGTCACTTGGGTTTAACGCCACAATCGATTTATAAATTTGGTACTTATACGGTGCGCGCCCGCGAAGATGCAGAGGCAAATAAACTGGTAGAAGACGCATTGCTTCTGCAAGAGTGTGGATGCTTTGGAATTGTGCTGGAGAAAATTCCGGCTACGCTTGCGAAGAAGGTAGCTTCCCAATTGGAAATACCCGTAATCGGCATTGGAGCCGGTGCCGATGTGGACGGACAGGTTTTGGTGATGCAGGATATGTTGGGAATTACCACGGAGTTTAAGCCCCGGTTTTTGCGCAGATATGCCGATTTGAATTCGGTGATTACCAAGGCCGTTAACAAATACGTGGAAGATGTAAAGGCAAAAGATTTTCCAAATGAAGACGAGAGGTATTGAGAACTTTATAAGAAACACTTCGCTAGCTTTGTTTTTTATCTTTTTGGGATTGGATGTTTCCGCCCAGAAACCTGCTCTTAAGTTTTATGATACGGATGGAATGGAAGTAGATAGTGCTTCTTCTGATTACTATGAAATCATAACTTATTCTCCCAAGTATGAACTTGTTTCGTATACTACCAAGACCGGAAAAATTAGAGAAAAAAGGGTAACGACAGAGCCTGAAGGTTTTCTCCATAGTGTGATGTACTATGAGAACGGAAATAAGATGTGCGAAGGTGACATCAACAAGAATTTTGGCGGAGGTAGCGTAAAATCGTTCTACAGAGACGGATTTGAAAAAGCTGAGTTGTTTTATTATTCGGCAAGAGCAAGTAAGCTTAGCATACGCGTGATTAATTATCGTGATTCTTTGGGAAATTTTTTGATTGAGAATGGAAGTGGAATGTGTAATCGATGCGATTTGCATGTGTTTTCCGATAGAACTTATTTTGAAACGGGCAAGATTGTGAATGGCTTGAAATTTGGAGAGTGGACTGGAGTCAATCAAACCAATGATGTAACGTATTCGGAAACATATAATGAAGGTATTTTGGTCAACGGCACGCAGAATTACAAAGGACAAAATTATACGTATACAGAACTGGAAACTCAGGCTATGCCGCCAAATGGGATGCAAGAAATTATGAGTTTCATTGGCGAAAAAATGAAGTATCCCAAGTTCGCTCGAAAAAATGGCATTGAGGGAAACGTTTATATTCAGTTTGTGATTGATCGAGATGGCAGTATTATCAACCCCAAGGTGATCAAGGGTATTCACCCGGAATGCGATAATGAGGCTTTGAATGCGGTTAAATCATTGCCCAAATGGATCCCAAGTTATCAGCGAGGCAGGCCTGTAAAGCAACGCTTTACTATCCCCATTCAGTTTAAACTGGGATAAATGACAAGTCCTCTACTGTCTAGCTTATCAAATTATTTCCTAATTTTCGGATTCTAATCAAGTTCTTCATATTAATTAGACCTATTAACATATAAACCCATGAGCGATCAGAAAATTACCATCACCAACGGAAAACTAAATGTGCCTAACAACCCCACAATCCCCTTTATTGAAGGCGATGGAACGGGTGTAGATATTTGGCCTGCATCCAAATTTGTATTTGATGCTGCCGTAGAAAAGGCCTACAAAGGCACGCGCAAGATCAACTGGAAAGAAGTATTAGCAGGCGAAAAGGCTTTCAACAAAACCGGAAGCTGGATGCCGGATGAAACCTTGGCAGCCTTCAAAGAATATTTAGTAGGTATCAAAGGTCCTCTTACAACTCCCGTGGGTGGAGGCATTCGCTCCCTCAATGTGGCCCTTCGTCAGGATTTGGACCTCTATGCTTGTGTACGTCCGGTAAGATGGTTCAAAGGCGTACCATCGCCTGTAAAAGAGCCGCACAAAACGGACATGGTTATCTTCCGCGAAAACACGGAAGATATTTATGCCGGCATCGAGTTTCAGGAAGGCACCGAAGACAACAAGAAGTTTTTGAATTACTTCAAGGAAGCATTCCCCAAGCAATTCAAGAAAATTCGTTTCCCTGAAACATCTGGTATTGGCATCAAGCCGGTATCCAAAGAAGGAACAGAGCGTTTGGTACGTGCGGCTATCAAGTTTGCCATTGAGCAAAAGAAGCCCAACGTGACTTTAGTGCACAAAGGCAATATCATGAAGTTTACCGAGGGCGGTTTCCGCGATTGGGGATATGCGTTAGCAAAAAATGAATTTGGTGCCGTTGAAATTGATGGCGGTCCATGGATGGAAATCAACAACAATGGCCACAAGATTGTGATTAAAGATTCTATTGCTGATGCATTCTTGCAACAAATCTTGTTGCGCCCTGATGAATATTCTGTAGTAGCCACCCTCAATTTGAATGGTGATTATATCTCTGATGCGCTAGCGGCAATTGTAGGTGGAATTGGAATTGCACCTGGTGGAAATGTAAATTATACCACCGGTTTCGCGATTTTCGAAGCTACTCACGGCACAGCACCGAAGTATGCTGGACAAGACAAAGTGAATCCGGGCTCTGTTATCCTATCCGGTGTTATGATGCTTGAATACATGGGCTGGCAAGAGGCTGCTGATCTGATCATTAAAGGATTGGATGGAGCCATTTCTTCGAAGAGAGTAACATACGATTTCCACCGCCAGATGGAAGGAGCCACCCTTTTGAAGTGCTCCGAGTTTGGTCAGGAAGTGGTGAAGAATATGTAATTTTTTTTAAACGATAGGAAAAAGCCCCTTTGCGAAAAGCAGCGGGGCTTTTTTTGGCCTGATCAATAAAGAAACCTGCTGGTGGTACGCATTGCCATTCTTTGCATTTTCTTGTTTCAATCACTACTTTTGAGATATCGGTAAATACGTCCAATTTATACTTTCCCCATATGAAAAAAATTACCTGCCTTTTTTTTGCTTTTCTTATAGGCATCTCGATCGGTTTTACCCAAGATGAAGGCTCCGTTATCAAACGCGAACGCATTGAACGTGACAAAAGTATCTTTGTGGGTGCTGGCATGTCAATTGTAGGTGGTTCTAATTTTGGAGACTACTCAAACGGCATCAATTTTGAAGCGGGATATACCAAGCGCTTAAACCGTGTGCTTTCAATTGGCGGTTCACTATCATATTTGAAGTTTGCTTACGATCCTAGCTTTCTCGAGAAGACCCCGGTAGGGAAAGACATTCCCAATTATGTATACTATGATAAAACAATTACAGATTTAAACAACGTAAATGATATCTGGCTTCTTTCTATAAAAGGCGGTGATGTTTCTATGATTTCATTAGCCGGAAACATTAAACTTAATTTTGTTCCTGTAAAAGACAATTCAGTGGTGTCAGTCTATGGATTTGCTAAGCCTTTTGTTTCGATGGCCAGTGTGAGCAAAGCGAGCGGCTTGTTGGAATATTATTATTATGGTTCAACGGATTGGTTCGCAGATCCAAGTGGAGATTTAGTAGGTGATTACGAAGACAACAGCTTTACAGGAGGTATATTTATTGGACCAGGTATTGAATTTTTCCCTGCTAAGAAAGTCTCTTTGTTTGCACAGGCTTCTTTCGGATATACCTTTCCGATTACAGTAATCAGCACGCGTTCATATGGAAACGATATTAATGTAGATGTGGCCAATGATTTTCCCCTCAAGTCATTCAGTTTTACTTCGATTAATTTTGCTGCAGGTATTTCCTTCAACTTAGACTAGTAGTTATCTTTTATGAGAGTTATTGCAATTGCACTATTCGTAACTCTATCGATAGCGGCCTCTGCTCAATTCAAATTGTATGAGAAGGGAATTGATGCCTATCAGGCAAAAGATTATCCTTCCGCTATATCCTTGCTCAACGAGTATCTGGATAAATCCACACGTGATAAAGCCTTTGATGTGGAAGTGCGATATTATGTTGCATTGGCGTATTTTAAAACCCAGTATTACACCAGCTCCGTACGGGAGTTTGATAAAGCTCTTGAGCTTGGACATAAAAATGCAGGCAATATCAATTGGTTTATGGCCAAGGCATACGCTGAATTGAAAGCGTACAAAGAGTCCATTGAATGTTATTCAAAAGCAATTGAATTAATTAAAGACCCAGCCAACCAATCAAAGCTCTATCTGGAAAGAGCGGTTCAATACGAAAAGCAGGGAACCAGCGCATTGGTAGTAAGTGATTTAAACCAATCGCTTTCTCTTGATAAGAATAATCAGGATGCAACCAAAATGCTGAGTAGGATTGGTGACACCAAGAGCGCACGAGGTTTTGGCACCCAGAATGTGCAGAGCGAAGACAAATCTGTCGCAATTCAAGCCGACAAAGATGCATCTAAAACCCAACCAGTTAATCAGGCTCTTGTAAAACCCAATGTCCCGGCAGAGACAGCTGTTCTCATTAGCGACCCCAAGCCAACGAATGCTAAGAATGAAGAACCGAAAAAATCGTTGCCGGTAACGGCCAATGAAAATAAAGTGCAGAATGTAATACCTCCTTCCCCTGCACCAGTGGTAGTGAAGAAGGAAGAGGAGAAGAAGCCAACTACAGATGCTTCCACAGTTACAGAAAATAAAAGGGAAGCTGTTAAACAGACACCAGCCAATACGCAGCCGATCTTGGTGAAATCAGAGGAAAAAATTGCCCCTGCACCTGTCCCAGCCCCTGCTCCTACAGTTCCTGCACAACCCACTCTGGCGGACGAGTACAAGGATGAGAAACGATATGCACTGGTCATTGGTAATACGAATTACAAGTTTGTACAACAGTTAAGGAACGCATCCAACGATGCTAATGATATGGCCGCTGAGTTGGAGAATTCGAATTTCGAAGTAATCAAAGTAATTGATGGTGATTATAATCAAATGCGTGATGCCTTCCGTAAATTCAACCAACTCCTCAACAATGGGCCGAAAGATCAAACTGTAGGTCTTTTTTATTATGCAGGTCATGGCTTGCAAAATGAAGGGGAAAACTATTTGATCCCGATTGATGCAGATGTGAAGGACGAAATTGACATACCTCGTGTATGCCTTCCAATGCAAAGAGTTGTGTTAGCCAATATGGAAAGGTCGAGTACCCGAATGAACATCGTAATTATGGATGCTTGCCGCAACAATCCCTTTCCTTCCTCTAGTCGATCCACGGGTGATGCGGGGTTAGCAGAAATTAAAAGAGCCAAAGGTTCATTTATTGCATATGCCACTGCACCGGGTTCTACTGCCTCGGACGGAACAGGGAGAAACGGACTTTATACGCAAGAGCTATTAAAAGCAATGAAACGTCCCGGTCGCACCATCGAATCTGTCTTTAAAGAGGTGCGCTATAATGTGCTTAAGCTTTCAAATGATAAGCAAAACACATGGGATAGTTCAAATATCATCGGAGACTTCTACTTTAAGTTCTGAAACATTCGTTGGTATCACCGTTTGTCTTTCCATTCTACCATATTTACGAATACAGCTACGTGAGGCAGTTTCTATCCGTGCTAGTACGGATACGAAATACGAGATAAGCGGTATTGGCTTATCAACTTGATAATCCCACTTTGCATCACCCCTTTACTATGAAACGTATCTTTTTGGGATTTCTGTTATTTCTGTTTTGCACGCTAGGAGTAACAGCGCAACAATTCCCGATTTCGCCCAATGCCTACGATGCCAATGGCAAACGTACCGGCCACTGGACAGTGCTTTACGACAGTGTCTGGCACGAAACGAAAACCCCCGACTCCGCATTCCACTTTCGACTCATTCGCTTTGAAGCAGATAAACCGATGGGTAAAGTGCGCGATTTTTTTAGGAACGGTGTCAAGCAATGGGATGGATACCTGGTCTCTGTCAATCCCGATGTACAAGACGGTGAGGTAAATTATTATTACGAGAATGGTCGAGTGCGGTATAATTACATGGCCGTGAAAGGAAAGCAAAATGGATTCTATCGCGAATACCATTCCAACGGAAACCTGCTAGCTGAAGGAACAGTAAAAAATGATAGTGCCACAGGTACTTGGATAACCTATTCAAAAGAAGGAGTGAAACTTTCAGAGATTGAATGGAAGCGGAATGAAGTGAATGGAATCGTTCACATTTTTTATCCCAATGGAAAAGTACAGAAGAAAGGTTATAAGGTGAAAGATCTTTCTGAAGGCTGGTGGGACGAATACTATGAGAGCGGCCAACTGAAAAGCCATGAATACTTTAAGAATGGTAAGTACGAAGGTTCCGCTGAAACCTATTATGAAAACGGACAAATTGAGAGCAAGGGAAAATATGAAAGTGATGAACGACAAGGAGAGTGGGTGTTCTACCACGATAATGGACAGATCAGTAAAGTTGGCTCGTATGACCGTGGACAATCAACCGGACTGTGGAAATACTTTTATGCTACCGGTATTCGCTATTATACAGCAGAGCGAAACGCAGGAAAGTTAAATGGTAGCTATGAAGATTATTACGAAAGTGGAAAACTAAAAAGCAAAGGGGTATGTGTAAATGATACTTGGCAGGGGCGATATGAAATGTATCATGAAAATGGAAAGTTGAAGAAGACAGGCTCCTACCAATTGGATAGTATGGATGGAGATTGGATTAATTACTATGAAGATGGTACAATTGAATACACGGGTCATTACACAAATAATAAGAAAGACGGTGAATTTAAATTTTACAGAACCGATGGCTCATTAGAGTTGATTGAGAATTTAAAGATGGGTGTGCTTCACGGGCCGGCCATTGACTACTATGCAGATGGCGCGATAAAAGAAAGAAGAGTTTTTCAAAATGGAGTGATTGAAGGTTTACAGGAAACATTTTATCCGAATGGGGCTAAATTTTGTGTCGGTAAACGTGTGCATGGGGTTCGCACCGGGGATTGGTTTTGGTATTTTGAAAATGGCAAACTCGACTCGCGCGAAACCTATGTAGATGGAAAGATGTCGGGCATCTACGAGCGATACTATGTGAATGGCACCAAGATGACAGAGGGAAGTGCTTTGGATAACAAAGAAAATGGGTGGCGAAAAAATTATTATGCCGATGGTCGGTTGAAAGGCGAGGGAACCATGAAGTTGGGCGAACGCCACGGTCATTGGGTGTTTTTTGATTCAGTTACAAACAAAAGACAATCAGAGGGTGATTATATTCTAGGAAACAAAAACGGAAAGTGGAATTACTATTTAGCAAAAACCAAGTTTGAATCGTACTCCTATTATATAAATGGCTTCGAAGAGTTACAACATAATATACAAGACTCCGTCAAATTTTTAGCCGATCGCGGGTATGTAGAAAGGGCCACCCGGGCACTATCCTGGTTAGATAGAGTTCGCAAAAGGGATTACGGCAATGATGAAGGAAAGAAAAACGAATCGCTGTATTGGCATGCGTATGTAACTGCCGCTAAGGGAAAGCGCGAAGAAGCTATCAAACTCTACCGGCAATACTTAGCGAATATCAAGAAATGGAGAGGTGATACCGTGTTAGCGTATGCGAGTGGTGTCAATAACATTGCAGTTGAACTCGGTTATTTAAATCGATCGGAAGAAGCGTTGAAAGAACAACATTCCATCGATCGCTTTGAAACGATCTGGACAGAAAGGGAGGCACTGACTCATTATACTAATATATGTTATTTGTTAACCGATTTACAGCGATATGATGAAGAAGAAAAATATCTGAAATCCATTTTGGAAAAAAAAATAAAGGCCGGCAAGTTTGATTGGAAAATTTATTTGGAGATACAATTGAGTTTGGTAGATCTCTATCTCAATAGCATGAATAAGCATGATGAGGCAAAAAGTTTATGCTTAGACATAATCAAAAAGGCTGATTCGTTGAATTTGCAGAATACTTGGATATATGGAATGGCGCACTATCGAATTGCGCAGTGCTATAGGTCGAATTTAGATAGGTTAAATACTCTTAGATGGAGCAAACTGGCAGACCCAATCTTTGAGAATTTAATTCGAGAGGCTCCCGCTACCTATTTGGATAACTTACAAATGCTCGGTGAGATATACAATTCACTTACCTATCCCGATAGTGCTGCAATCATATTTAACAAAATGCTAACAACCATTCATGATCAAAATACTCAAAATAAGATTTATGAAGCAGTGGCATTAGATGGCTTAGGTGAAGTGTACTTTACCACTTACAACTACCCAAAGGCAAAAGAACTCTGGCAGCAGGTCAAAGAAATTCTGGAAAAAAATAAATCAACACAAGGCATTTATTATATAGATGTTTTACAAGAGCTAAGCTTAGTACTTCCCTTAGTAGATAAGAAAGATGTACCACTGGCCGAGAAACACTTACTCCAGGCAGTTGATTTAGCCCGCCAATTGGGGGCAGGTTGGAAATATAGAAATATGCTAGGTTCACTAGCTACATTTTATATGACCCACGACTTTTATGATAAGGCAGGTGTGATCATAGAAAAAAGAATTGCATCGCTCGAAGAAGCGAGAGATACTGACTCTGAAAATTATGCGGAAGCAATTAGAGATAGGGCAAATAATGAATATTACCAAGGTAATTATAACAGTGCCATTAAGATATTTGAAACGGTACTGCCACTAGCCGAAAAATTAAAACCGCTCAACCCAAAGCTCTATGTAGACGCACTTTATGACTTGGGTGCATGTTACAGCGATTTGAACCAAATGGATCAGGCAGAATCCTATATGCGGCAGGCGCTTATCGCGTCACAGACATTGTTGGGTCAATCACACATTACAACCATTGACCGAACAAATTCTTTAGCAAGTATTTTGAAAAAAGATCAACAATATACAGAAGCTGAAAAATATTTTCGCCAAGCATCAGAGTTAATAAAAAAGTCTTTTGGAGCGGATAACTTAAAGTATGCCTATTCAATCGACAACATTGCTGGCGTTTATCTAGATCGCAACGACTATAAAAAAGCATTGGAATATTACAGGGCTTATGAAGATTTATTGGTGAAACTTAAACCCAAGGCCTCTAATGTGTATGTCAATTTGCAGGACAACATAGCTGCCGTGTATAGCTACTTGGGAAATTTTACCCTAGCTGAGAGAACTTACTTGCAGGCACTAGACCTTACCCGGGAAATATATGGTGAAAAAGAAATGGCATATGCATGGCGGCTCAAAACTGTTGGCACTTTTTATTTTAACGAATCGCGTTACGACTTAGCTGAGAAAATGCTTTCTGAAGCAGAACAACTGGCCAAGCGATACCTGGGTGAGAATAACCATGAATACGCCAACTTTCTTACCACTTTGGCTAGAACAAAAGTTAATATGGAGAAATACAAAGAGGCCGAGGAATTGATTTTAAAAGCGGTAGCGATACAAAAACGATCAATCAATGATCACTTTGGAAGTTATGTTGGTTCAGTCGAGAATCTTGAAAATTTCTATTCATTATTTGGAAGATACACCGAAGCATTGGATCAGGTCGACAACTTGTTACCGCTGATTGCTTTGAAATGGGGAAAGGGCAGACGCTATATTGAAAACTTGCTATTCAAGTCAAATGTTTTTCTCAGCTTAAAACAATACGACAGTGCCCGGGTTATTTCGCGTCAGGTATTGGCTGTAGCAGAAGATTTGTTTGGACCTTCGCATTGGATGGTATTATACGCCTATCGCGATCTCGGTTTCGCAGATATCAAGCAATTGAAACTAGATGATGCCGAAAAGCATTTTCAGTACATTATCGATCAGATGAAGATATCGGGCAATATTCAA
>JAJTHV010000235.1 GCA_021300095.1 Flammeovirgaceae bacterium
AGTCATAAAGCGCTTAAACCCCCATACCATTTCTAAATAGGAACCAATAAACGCCAAGCTCATCATGTTAAAGAATAAGTGCCCCAATCCACCATGGGCAAACATGTAGGTAAACAACTGGTATGGACGAAAAAAAGGAGTGCCCAATTTATAAAGCGCCATTCGTTCCGTTAAATACAATCCCGAAAAAAAACGCTGAACAATGAATACAGCTATACAAATGAAGATAATGTTTCTAACCAGAGGAGTAATATTGAACATGATAGTTTCTTAACGGTTAAAATAGCTTTCTAGCTTAGACGAGTCAAAAGTAAAAAATGTTGGGCGTCCGTCTGGCGAATAGTTGGGGTTATTACATGAAAATAAACCTGCCACCAGCCCCTCCACCTCTTCCGGCTTCAGCCGATCGCCCGTTTTTACACTTGTGCGCTTGGCCATCGACCGCGCCAGATTCTCGCCAATCGGCAACTGCAACTCGGATTGGTTCTTCTTAAACTGCTCAATCAATCCCTCCAACAATTCCTTTTCGTTGCTCTGAATCTGTGCCGGGGCACCGGTGATCAACAGCGCGTTCTTGCCCATCACCTCCAACCTAAAACCAAGTGCTATCACTTCTTTCTCCATCTCCATCAGCAACGCAAAATCCGGAGGCGAAAAATAAACAGTTTGCGGAAACAAACTTTGCTGACTATTGCCAGCCACTCCCTTCACCTGCCCTAAATATTTTTCGTACAGCACCCGCTCATGCGCAGCTTGCTGGTCGATAATCATCAAACCAGAGCGGGTAGCCCGCACGATGTATTTCTGCAAAAGTTGAAACACACCTTTCTCCTGCTCCGCAGGATCTACCTCCAAGTTCATCGAACTTTGAAAGCGAAGCTCGATCGGAGGCGCCACTTCTTCTTTTTGGAACAGTCGGGAGTTACTACCCTCTTCAAATGCCTTTTCCCAATTCTGCAGATTCGATCGCGAAAGCGAAGAACCAAACTGCTCTTCGTAGTAGGTGTCTTTTGTAAAACCTTGCGTTGAAAGTTTCGAATGTAAATTAACATCGGCCTTAAAATCCAAAGCCGGTGCCAAATGATGCACGCCCAATGCTTGTTTCACAGCCGACCACACCACACCATACACCGCGCGCTCATCATCAAACTTGATTTCGGTTTTAGTCGGGTGTACATTCACATCAATGTGTTTCGGATCAATCTCAATAAACAACACATAAAAAGGAAAGTTACCTTCCGGTAAAAGTCCTTCATAGGCACTGGTAATCGCATGGCCCAAATAGTTATTTCGGATGTAGCGCTGATTCACAAAAATAAATTGCTCACCGCGCGTCTTCCGCGATGACTCCGGCCTTCCCACATATCCGGTAATTTTTACCAATGAAGTTTCTTCTTGCACTGCGGCCAATTGATGCTGATAACCTTTGCCAAACAGTGCAACTATACGCTGACTCAGTTTACCGGGAATCAAATCATACACCAACTCATCACCTTGTGTCAGCGAAAAAGCCGTACTCGGATGTGCCAATGCAAGCCGCTGAAACTCGTCCATGATGTGGCGCATTTCAATCGGGTTCGACTTCAAAAAATTTCTGCGAGCCGGAATGTTGTAAAATAAATTTTTGATGCTGATGCTCGTGCCCTTCTCGCAGGCTACAGGCTCCTGCTTCTTTATTTCCGATCCCTCCACCACCAGCAAAGTGCCCAGTTCATTTTGAGGCTGCCGCGTTTTTATTTCCACCTGCGCCACAGCCGCAATAGAAGCCAATGCCTCTCCGCGAAAGCCCATGGTGCGCAGTTTAAACAAATCCTCAGCCGTACGAATTTTAGAAGTAGCGTGGCGCTCCAGACTCATGCGGGCATCGGTTTCGCTCATGCCCACGCCATTGTCAATTACCTGAATCAGTACTTTGCCCGCGTCCTTTACAATCAACTTCACATCAGTAGCACCCGCATCAATGGAGTTTTCCATCAACTCCTTCACAGCCGATGCCGGACGCTGAACCACCTCGCCAGCCGCAATCTGGTTGGCGATCGAATCAGGAAGTAAATGAATAATATCAGGCATGGCGGCAAGTTAGCGGTTATCCGTCAATCGCATGATCGCAACTTCAAACTTTCAACTATTAACTTCTCTTAAAGTTCTTAAACTTCATATACAGATAAAACGGAACGATCAGAAAGCCCGCATACAGGGCATCTTTACCCCAGGTAAACATCGCCATCAGCAATAGCGTCATAAACAACAACACACCAAAGCGCATAATCACTGCACTTTTTTCGGCTGTAGGCTTCGAGCGCTTACGAGCCGCTTGAAAGGAACCAGCAATACGCTTACGATAATCACCCGCCTCCGCATGGCCACCGCGCTGCAACTCCAATTCTCTGCGAATGCGCTCTTCGCGTTCCTTCATTTCCTCCTTCTTCGGATCGTAATACCGAGGCCGATAACTAAAGCGCTGATGTTGAGGCGCCTTCGTAAACAATGATATTATTTTCATAGTCTTTTAAATTAAGGAAAATGACCGCTAGCTTCGTGGTTGTAAAGTTACAAAAACCAACTGCCCGATGTTTAAAAAAGTGTTACCCTTTCATTTTAAACCTTTGGCGGGCTGTCCCGATAGCTATCGGGACACCGGGCTATCCGCTTCAATCCCGATAGCTATCGGGATTTCCGCACCAATTCTGCCCGTAGCACTCCGCACCAGAGGCACCGTCAACTTTACAATTTGCCTTTTCATCCTATTGCTTTCCAATTTTTCAACAAACGCTCAAACTAAAAAACAACAATGGGTCGACAGTGTTTTTCAAACCCTCACTCCCACCGAAAAAATCAGCCAACTGTTCATTATTCCGGTTTCTACTTATGCAACCACGAATGAGTTAAATTCACTTTCATCGCAACTAAAAAAACACAAGCCGGGCGGCCTTCTCATAACGCACAGTGCGCCTGTTAGTCACGTGCGTCTTATCAATAAACTTCAATCTGCTTCATCCGTGCCACTCCTCGTAGCCGCTCGTACCGAAACCAGCCTGCACCAAATCATGGATAGTACAATAGCCTTGGCATCGCCCCTGCAATTGGCAGCCATTGCCAACGATACTCTGTTGTTGCAAGCCGGCAACGAGTTAGGCCGACAAATGAAAACACTGGGCATTCATCTCAACCTTTCGCTCAATGCCGATGTGCACGTGGCCGATGATCTCTACCCCAACACATTGCGCTATTGGGGGGAAGACAAAAAGAGAGTGACTACCAAAACACAATGGTTCATGAAGGGCTTGCACCAACAAGGTGTGCTGGTAGCTGCTGCGCATTTGGCTAACCCTAAAAAAGACCGACACATCGTCATCAAAGACAGCACCGAATTACTCGACCTCAATCAGCTTGACACCGCAGGCTTCTACCCGTATCAAAAATTGATGGAATCGGGTATTGATGCGATTGTCACCTCACATTTGGATTACTCCTTGCCGGGCAAACGCAAACCCATTCCGGCTCCTATATCGGATATTTTTATAAGCGACATCATCAAAAACAAAATCGGGTTCAAAGGCCTTTCCATTGCCGAGGTGCCCTACTTGCGAAAAGTGTCTCGAAAAAAGAGAGCAGGCGAAGCGGAGTTACTCGCCTTCGAAATCGGAAACGACTTGATCATCGAACCAAAAAATATTCCTTCCAGCATCAAAAAAATTTCAAAGCTGGTGCGCAAAGACCCAAAATGGCAACAGCAACTCGATGCCTCCGTCAGAAAAATCCTAAGCGCCAAATACGATGCAGGCTTAGCCAACTCGGCCTTCACCAACCCCGACAATCTGTTGCTTCGCTTACAGGCTCCTTCTGCGCACGTCATTCAATACAAATTGGCAGACGCTGCACCAACCGTACTCGCAAATACATCTGCACTCATTCCGGTTCAGCCATTGGAAGGCAACACCTTTGCCTCTATCAGCATTGGCAGAACCAGCGACAACGAATTCAATCATTACCTCTCCAAGTATGTGCAAATTCAAAGACACGAAATCCTTGCGCTGAAAGACACAGTAGGCTTACAAAAAAAAGTAAATAAAGCTTCTGTAGTCATCATTGGCTTGTTCCCTCCTGCCAAAGGCATCACACTCCAAGTAGCAGCACTGATCAAAAAACTGACAGCCAAACAGGCGGTGATTGTTTGCAGCTTTGGCGATCCGGAAGATTTAAAGTTTTTAGAAAACACTTCCGCTTTGCTAACGACTTACGCTCATGATGATGTAAGTCAAAAAGCAGCAGCCGAACTTATTTTTGGCGGGATCTCTGGGCAGGGAAAGTTACCCATTGCCATTTCCACAAAACTGCCGATGCAAACCGGCTTCGAAACTAAAAGCATCGATCGCTTGCACTATTCCGTGCCCGAAGATGCCGGAATGGACAGTCGCACGTTACAAAAAATAAAAAGCATCATGCAAGAGGCCATCGACTTGGGCGCTACTCCCGGTTGCCAGGTGTTGGTGGCGCGCCATGGAAAAGTGATCTATGAGCAATCAGCCGGTTGGTTTACCTACGACAAAAAAATCCCGGTAACGGAAGAAGCCATTTACGATTTGGCTTCGGTTACCAAAGTGACGGCCACCCTTCAAACCGTGATGTTCATGCACGAAAAAGGACTGATCGACATCAACAAAAAAATTTCTGTCTACCTGCCCGAGTTGAAAGAATCCAACAAAAAAGATTTTACAATCAAAGACATTCTCACCCATCAGGCGGGCTTGTGGCCTTTCCTACCCTTCTGGGCTCAGACGGTGAAAGACTCCACCTACCTCAACGAATATTATCAAACCAAACCCAGTGCCGACTATCCTTTTCCGGTAGCCGATAGTTTGTTCGCACACAAAAGCATGAAAGATTCATTGTGGCAATGGATCGTCCGTTCAAAAATCAGAGAGAAAGTGCCGCACACCGTTTACGATTATCGCTACAGCGACATGGGCTTTTACATGCTGCAACATTTAGCAGAAAAAATGCTCAATCAACCCATGCATGAATTTTTGGAGCAAAACATTTATGAACCATTGGGTGCCTATACCGTGGGCTTTTTGCCTCGAAACAAATTTTCAGCTAATCAAATTGCCCCGACCGAAAATGACAAGCTTTTCCGAAGGCGCTTGTTAATTGGCTATGTCCACGACCAAGGCGCAGCTATGCATGGTGGCATTGCCGGGCATGCAGGTTTGTTTGGGGGCGCCAATGATATGGCGAAACTCGGTCAGATGTGGTTGCGCAAAGGAAGCTATGGCGGGCAACAATTTTTCAAACCTGAAACTTTTGATCTTTTTACTGCCAAGCAATATGCGGATAGCCGCAGAGGATTAGGATGGGACAAACCCGTGCAAAGCGATCCGGCTGGGCCGACCTCCATTTTTGCATCGCCTCAAACTTTTGGGCACACCGGCTTTACGGGAACATGCATTTGGGTTGACCCACAGTTCGATCTGGTCTATATTTTTCTTTCTAACCGAGTGTATCCGGAGATGACCAACAATAAAATATTAAACGCAAACATCCGTCCACGTATTCAGGATGTCATTTATCAATCCATTTTTGATTATTGTTCAAAAACAGGCCAGCCGTAGGTGTAAAAATGAGAACTTTATAGCACCAAAGCGGGTTAATAGTGCACTTTGTATTTAGGAATAGATAAAGCAACTGCTACAAGAATGAAAATAGGAATCGTATGTTATCCCACCTTTGGTGGAAGTGGAGTAGTGGCCACTGAATTAGGCAAAGCACTGGCCAAAGAAGGTCACATGGTTCATTTTATCACCTACAGCCAGCCAAGCCGCCTCGATTTCCTCAACGAAAACTTGTTTTACCACGAAGTTGATTTCCGTTCATATCCCTTATTCGAATATGCTCCCTACGAATTAGCGCTAGCGAGCAAAATGGTGAGCGTGGTGAAAAACGAACATCTTGATTTGCTCCATGTACATTATGCCATCCCGCATGCTTCAGCCGCTTATATGGCGAAGCAAATTTTAAAAACAGAAGGCATTTATATTCCGGTTGTAACCACGTTGCACGGAACAGACATTACGCTGGTGGGCAAAGATCCCTCTTACGAGCCAGTCGTTACATTTAGTATTAATCAATCCGATGGTGTTACTTCCGTATCCGAAGATCTGAAAAGAGAAACCTACGAATTTTTCAAAATCACCCGCGACATTGAAGTTATACCTAACTTCATCGACCTGGAGAAATTCAAAAAGCAAAAGAAAGATCATTTCAAGAAAGCCATTTGCCCGAATGGCGAAGCACTGATTGTGCACACCTCCAACTTCCGTAAAGTAAAGCGCATCAAAGATGTGGTTGATATTTTCTACAATATCCAAAAAGAAATTCCAGCTAAGTTGCTGATGATTGGTGATGGTCCCGAACGAGCGAAGGCAGAAAAGCAAGCACACGATCTGGGCATCTCACACGACATCCGCTTTTTAGGAAAACAAGAAGCAGTAGAAGAAGTGTTATCCGTTGCTGATTTGTTTTTGATGCCATCTGAAAAAGAAAGTTTTGGATTAGCCGCACTAGAAGCCATGGCCTGCGAAGTGCCTGTGATTTCATCGAACACCGGGGGCTTGCCTGAATTGAATGTTCAGGGTGTAACGGGTTTTATGAGTAATGTTGGCGACATTGAAGATATGACGCGCAATTCATTGTTTATTTTAGATAAAAATAACCTGCCGCGTTTTAAAGAAAGTGCCTTGAAACGGGCTAAGGAATTTGACATCTCCAATATTTTGCCGCTGTACGAATCGTATTACGAGCGGATCTTAGCAAAGTCGAGAGCAGAAATGCTCAGCCACAAATAAAAAAAGCCACATAAAGTGGCTGAAATATTTGAAAAGAACACCCGAATTAGATTCGGTTTGTCTTGGCTGGCTTCGCTTCTGGTGCCTTTGAATAGGTAGGGCATGTATATTGGCTACAAGCCGTTGCTAAAGCAGCTACCACTAAAATGAGCACAATTGACTTTTTCATAATGATTCGATTAAAGTTGATACAAAAATAGACGTATCATTTCAAATAATATTGCTCCCAACGTCAATTTCCTTACATAGGTTCCATAAAAGGTCATTTTTGAAGATAAAGTGACTTAACCGTAATTATGCAATAGAAATTCTATTGCATAATTTGACGAATACTGACGGAACCGTCAGTATTGTCAAGGTTAAGCCCTGACAATCCGAAGGATTCGTCAGTAAATTGACTAACTCCTTAATTCCTAATGTAAAATTTAGGCTTAATGGATAAAGTTTACAGCAGCCTGAAACAGATTGCACAATTATTTGGTTATTTAGCTACATCAGAATCTTAGACATTTATGCTCGGCCATCGTTTTTCCAAATACACACCCCCGCCCGAAAGCGAAAAAAGCGATTTCGAAAGACTGCTGAAGATTTTCATGCAGTTGATTCTAATCACTTCGGGAAATGTGTCGGAAGCATTGCAATGGCTGACGGAAGTGGATAAACAGTATGGATTGACCAATGATCAATACGGCATAGGAGACTTTATTGAAGATCTCAAAAAAAACGGGTACATCAGCGATGAAGGTCCTAATGGTGGTTTCAAGCTCAAGGCGAAGGCAGAGCAAAGTATGCGTCAATCCGCATTGGAAGAAATTTTCGGGAAGCTGAAAAAATCAAAAACAGGCGATCATAAAACTCCACACAGTGGCCGGGGTGATGAAACTACCACCGATAGACGCGATTACGAATTTGGCGATGCCGTGGAGCAAATCTCGATGACTGAATCACTGCGAAATGCGCAAATCAATCATGGGTTGGATGATTTCCGCATGATGGAAAGCGACCTCGAAGTGCTGGAGAGTGAATTTAAAACGCAAACCTCCACAGTGTTGATGATTGACATTTCGCACTCCATGATTTTGTATGGCGAAGATCGCATCACGCCAGCCAAAAAAGTGGCGATGGCCTTGGCCGAACTGATCAAGAAAAAATATCCGAAAGACACGCTGGACATTCTCGTATTTGGTGACGATGCCTGGCAGATCGAAATCAAAGACCTGCCCTACTTACAAGTGGGGCCATTTCACACCAACACCGTAGCCGGACTGGAATTGGCGATGGATATTTTGCGAAGACGCAAAAATGCCAACAAGCAGATTTTTATGATCACCGATGGAAAACCCACCTGCATCAAGCAAGGCATTAAATATTACAAAAACAGTTTTGGCCTCGATCACAAAATCCTGAACAAAACACTAGACCTGGCCACCCAACTTCGAAAAATTAAAATACCTGTCACTACTTTCATGATTGCTACTGATCCGTATTTGAAAGCCTTCGTGCGCGAATTCACAAAAGCCAACAATGGCAACGCGTATTACAGCAGCTTGCAAGGATTAGGCGATCTGATCTTCGAAGACTTTAAACGAAACCGCTCGAAGAATCTTTAACATCATTTTAAATTCATTCCATCTGACTTGTTACATAAATGAAAGACCACAAAAACATTAAAACACTCGCACAGTTAAAATCGGCCGGTTATAAATTCAAAACCATCAAAGATGAGCTTCGTGCTAATCTGATTGAAAAATTAAAAAACAAAGAGAATGTTTTTGAAGGAATCTGGGGATATGAGGAAACGGTTATCCCCGATTTAGAAAGAGCCATCCTTGCCGGCCATGATGTCAATCTGCTCGGTTTGCGCGGTCAGGCTAAAACACGCTTGGCGCGATTGATGGTAAATTTATTGGATGAATATATTCCTGTTATTGAAGGCTCTGAATTGAATGACGATCCACTTCATCCGATTTCGCGATTTGGTCGCGACAAGGTAGCCGATTTGGGCGACAGCACTCCTATAACTTGGTTGCACCGCGATGAACGCTATACCGAAAAACTGGCCACACCCGATGTTTCCATAGCCGATTTGATTGGTGATGTGGATCCAATCAAAGCTGCAACTTTAAAATTACCTTATTCGGATGAGCGCGTTATTCACTTCGGATTAATCCCGCGCTCGCATCGCAGCATTTTCGTCATCAACGAACTTCCTGATTTGCAAGCACGCATTCAAGTGGCGCTCTTTAACATTTTACAAGAAGGCGACATTCAAATTCGTGGATTTAAATTACGCTTGCCGCTGGATATTCAATTTGTGTTCACCGCCAATCCGGAAGACTACACCAATCGCGGAAGCATTGTAACACCACTGAAAGATCGGATCGACAGTCAAATCATTACCCACTATCCAAAGACCATGGATATCGGTAAAAAAATTACGCAGCAAGAAGCACGCATTCGCGAAGAACAAAAAAGCCGCGTGACGGGGGTAGAGATTACCAAAGATCTGATCGAGCAAATTGCCTTCGAAGCACGCAAGAGCGAATTTGTAGATTCAAAAAGTGGTGTATCTGCGCGCCTCACCATTTCTGCGTATGAAAACTTAGTGGCTGCTGCCGAGCGCAGGAGTTTCATCAATCAGGAAAAAACCGCCACTATTCGCGTATCTGATTTTATTGGTGTGGTTCCTTCTATCACCGGCAAGGTAGAATTGGTATATGAAGGCCAACAAGAAGGCCCTGGCATTGTGGCGCAAAACCTGGTAGGCAAAGCAATTCGCAGTCAGTTTGTGAATTATTTTCCTGATCCCGATAAATTCAGAAAGCAAAAAGAAAAAAGTCCATACAAAAAAATCACCAACTGGTTTGGCGATGGCAACACCATCGACTTGTTGCATGATATGAGCCAAGCCGATTTTGAAAAGACATTAAAGGCCGTGCCTGGTTTATTGGACTTAGTCAATGAATTTCATAAAGGTCAGGATGCAGCTATGAAATTATTTCTGATGGAATTTGCGATACATGGGTTAGCCGAATACAGCTTAATCAGCAAACATCATCTGACGGCCGGTCATCAATTCAAAGATTTGTTGAGCAGCATGTTTAGTCCCCCCAGCCCAGACGAAGATGATAGCGAAGAAGATGACGAATTAAGAGGGTTTAAGAATTAGTTCAGGATAAGCGTTGTAAGTCCAGCTCAAATCCTGACAGAAGCGTATTGCCAGTTAGCTTGTGATGGAAGTCAAGCACTTCAATTACTTCCTTGTTTGGCTGATAAACGTATGCTTTTTGCTCGATGGGGTCGATGAGCCAACCAAGTTCCACACCGTTGGCTATCCATTTCTCCATCTTATGTTTTAGTTGGGGGAGTGAATCTGATTTAGATTTTAATTCAATGACGAAATCCGGGCAAATAGGAGCGAATTTCTCCTGATCATCTTGGGTTAATGATTCCCAACGCTCTTTCTTTATCCATGCTGCATCGGGTGAACGCATCGATCGATCCGGAAGAATAAATCCACCCGAAGAATCAAAGCCATAACCTAGATGAGGGTTTAATTCAACCCATTTGGCAAAAATGCCATTCAAAATAAAATTTCTGTTGCTTGAAAAACTTCCCGCTGGTGACATAATAAGTAATTGACCAAACTCATCTCGTTCGATTCTTAACTCTTTATTGGCCGTACAAATCCTAAACAGCTCATCGTCTGTGAGGCTATCTTCAGCGGGGAAACGAAGTGTAAATACGTCCATGAATCAAATTTAATTAAAAATAGATAGAAATTCTGCTTCTGAGTGCGGCAACAAAAACGGAACTTGCGCGGGTGAAAAACTGGGAGGATATAAGGTTTAATGAAGAGCACTTATACGAGCTACGTAAGCTGGCCATTCAAGGTGAAGGGATTCAGTTAGAATTTAAGCGAAAGGCTACGCATCCCGAAAAGGTAGTGCGCGAAATGATTGCCTTTGCCAACACGCATGGCGGCACGGTTTTGATTGGCGTGGACGATGATGGATCGCTAGTAGGTGTAAAATATCCGGAAGACGAAATGATCGAGGTTCAAAGAGCACTTCAAAACTGCAAACCAACTTTGATCTACAATGAAAGCTTATTCGCTTTACGCGAAAATCGATTTGTCATTCGATTGGATATTCCGGAAAGCGATCGAAGACCGCACTTCTACGCCATCGACAAAGAAACTTCTGAGACTTATGTGCGCGTCAAAGACATGAGCATCAAGGCCAGTGCCGAAATGCAAGAGATCATAAGAAGAACACGCAAGAAAAAAGATATTCAGTTTACTTATGGCGATCACGAGAATCAGCTGATGAAATACCTGGAAGAACATAAAACCATCACCTTACCGCAATTCCGTGAGTTAACCGGACTGAACCGTTTCAAAGCATCGCGTAAGCTGATCTTGCTCGTCCTGGCTGATGTTTTGAAAATCACGGCCTCCGAAAAAGGAGATTTATACAGTCGCGGGGCAAGCTGAAATAAAAATCATCACAAAATAATGATCGGAAAAAATTGCTTTTATGCAATTGCTTTACTTAGTTTATAGTAAAGAATAAATGTCGCGAAGAAACGTTTTATATCTGCACAGTTTTCAGTAGCTCTGCAAGAAACGTGTCTCCGCGATTTTTTATTATAGCCCATGCCCTATGAGTAAAACCAAAAAAGATGTCTTGTCCTGAAATAGGTTGACACTAAAGTCAACCAAAATGAATCACATACAATTAAAAGAAAGTATTATTGCAGAGTATTTATCCACTGGGTTAAGTTTTCGCAAATTGGGCTCCAAATACGGAGTGAATTTTCGGA
>JAJTHV010000243.1 GCA_021300095.1 Flammeovirgaceae bacterium
AGTGGAGCGACCAACTGAAAGAGGATATCCAATCGATGGATAAATTCGCCACGCGAAAACGAAGCCGGTAAAACGAGATTTTTGATTCCCCGTATCGAATTGAAAATAGTTTTGGCTTTGATGGCACTTTGCTGACCGGCAAACCAATTCGCCAATGACGTTTTCGAAAATCCTTCCGCAGGCACTTGAAGCCACGACTTCGTGCGCAGCTTTGACAAATTATGCTCCAGGTTCAATCGCCTGTCCAGCATGCGCTCCAGCTTCTGGAACCCTTCTTTGTTGCTGGGCAATTGATTCCCAACCAATGCCCGCTTCACCAGATACTTATCTTTCGAAAACAATTCCCACCGAATCAACCCAATCAAACTCCTTCTCGCCTTCATGCTGCGACTCAAGGCTTGCTGCAATATGCCTAGTTGCGCCAACGGAATCGACAACTCGATTCCATCTTCATCAAAGCATTCCAAAATCACGCGCTCACTATTCGCCAGCCAAAGTGAACTTGTCTCTTCATCCGACTCCACAGACATCTTCTGAAAAGCGCTAAATCGTTCTTCCGAGGAAATCAACTCTTTGATGGTGATAGCATCCAATCGCTTTTCGATCAGTGCTTCGCATTGTTCCCAATCTAATTCCGTATTGAATTGCGCGGAAAAATCTTGTTTCAGTTGATGAAAGTACGTTGGAATTTCATCTAAGCAAGTCAGCAGTTGTTGCTGATCGCTGGTTTGCCATGTGGCAAATGATTTGCGTATACGCCACGGGTTTTCAATCACGTCAAACTGCCGCGCGTAGAAACAATACACTTTCAACTTTCGAATAAATTCTTCGGCTTCATTCCACTTTAAATGAATTAATTCTTGCCGCAGATTAATAAAAGGCTGAGATGGATTTGATTGCAGATACAATTCTTTACAACTGATACCACATTCGCTGGTGTCAAAGAGAGCCGATTTAAATTCTTCCAACTCTTCCGCAATTTGGTCGATGCGTTTTCCAATCTGCGCGAATTGCCGGTCCAATGTAATGGCATCTAAGCTGATGTTTTTGGTTTTGTATTCATCTACCCGCTCAATCTGCCGGGCTATTTGCTGGTAGAGTTCGTGGCGGTCGGTTTTGTGATCGTGCACCAATGCCAAAAACTCAGAAAGTCCTTTTTCTTTCAACCGATCAAAAACAACATCTAAGGCAGCCCGCTTCTGGCACACAACCAAAATGCGTTTGCCTTGCGCCATCGCATCACTGATCAAGTTGCAAATCAATTGCGACTTACCTGTTCCGGGTGGCCCTTGAATAACCAACGAGTAGCCTAACTTGGTAGACTTCAATGCACGCTCCTGCCAACTATCCATCGGAAAAATGGCATGAACTTTTTCTTCGCGCACGCTATGTAACGTTGTTTTGTCCAACGTTGCATTGATTGGAGAACGAGCTTTGAAAAACTCTTCCAGATCGCTGAAGGAATCTTCTTCCAGCAATTGCAGGTAATCCGGCACGATGAAAGAACCTGTTTGCGAAAAAAGTCCCAGCACCGCTTCCGGAAAAAGTTTCAACGCCCCTTTTTCATGCGCTTCTTCAAATTCTTCTTTTTTAAATGTTGGAAATGAAATCAATTCATCACGGTAGTTATCTGGATTGAAATGAATGGCCATACCCGCCTTTTGCAGCATTTGATATAGCTGAGTCCGGAAGAAGGTGCTGTCGGAATCGGTTGTATCAAAGGTTTCGTCCAGCAATTCTTCGGATGCGCTTACCTGATTGTAAAATGCATAGGCCAGTAAAAAAGATTTGTTGAACATGATCTCCGAATCTTCGCGCAAGCGAATGACCCATTGTTCATTTTTAATGGCAAGCTCTACCGGAAAAAATAATAAGGGGCAGCGCACCAAAGTGCCATCGGTAAATTTTCCGCGCACAAAAGGCCAACCCACGTGCAGCTCACGTGAGCCCCGCTCTTCAAATACAAAATGATCCAGTCGCTGTAACTTCTTTAGCCGATTACTGGCTTCGTTGCCGGCACTCATGCGCGCATCTAGAACCGGGCAAATCATCTTCTCTTTTCGGGCAATAAATGCCTCTATGATGGAAAACGCTTTTTGTCCGTTGAATTGACTGAGTTGTTGCAAATCCAAAAACTGATCACTGCCCAGGCGCGGCAAAAAAATTGCACGATTTCTACCTGAAAGATTCGTCAGCTTTCGCAGATAGTTGGTGAGAATTCGCTTGGTTTTATCCGTTGCCACACTAAGGGTTTAGGGTAAGGTACGGTTTTATGCGGGCTAAATCGTCAGGAGTTACTAATTGAATCTTTACTAGATCATCGAGGCTCGTAAATGCGCCATGCTGAAACCGATAGGTTTCGATTGCCTTGGAGATGTTCTTTTTGAAATACGGATGCTTCGCCAACTCGATCGCTGTTGCTGTATTCACATTGAATTGTTTGGGTACAAAGCCTCCTTCCACTTTGAATTTTTGTTTGGCCTCTTTTACAACTGCTGAATCTAGTCCATACACTTCCTGCAATTGCCGCATCGAAACAAAGCCTCCCAATTTTTCGCGATAGTTAATGATGCGTTGAGCCAACTTGGTACCAATGCCATAAACTGCTTTCAATTGTGTGGTGTCGGCCGTGTTGATATCCGCAATAAGTTCTTTTCGCTCAGGCCGAACTGATTTTTCAGTAGGTGATTGTTTTGTTTGCGGTAGCTCGATAAATGGAAACAGGCGTTGATAGAATGAAGAATCCATTCCATATAATTTTAAAAGGTCAGACTTCACAGAAAACTTACCGCCTTTCGCCCGATACTTTACCAAACCGGTTATTTGAAATTGAGTGAATCCCAATTCTTTTAATTGCTGTTCTGTAGCCGTATTAGGGTTGAAGGAAAACAAACTGGGTTTAACTTTTTCTGATGAGTTCGATGACAACACCACCGGATCATCTTTCCACGTGGCCAACAGTTGATTGAGTTGTACCGTATCCGCAACCGGTGGAGACGATTGAACAAATTGATTGTAGATCGGCTGTGAAAAAACAATGATGAACAACAATGGCAAAAGAATTAAAAAAGCATTGGTTTCGGTTCTGGAAAACCCAACTAAAGCTCTCATGATTATTCGTAACCGCTGTATCATCGCACAAACGAAATTTCTTTTATCCCAAAGTAATTGATTTGTCCCTGATCGCGCACCGCCAATTTTCCTACGGCATCCACTCCTTCGATAGTTCCCGTGAACCTGCGTCCATTGGAAACAAACTGTTGCTCCTCGTTAATCCAATAGAGGTTATTCAAATATTCTTGTCGCAAGTCGTTGGCATGCCCGGAGCGCAGTTGTAAGTAGCGCCTCTCCACACATTCGATCAAACTGCTCAGCTCAATTGAAAGATCATACTCATGCCCTGTTTCCAGGAACATGGATGTGGCCGCGGGTGCCGTAAATTGTCGCTGGTTAACATTTAACCCTATACCCACCACGCTCTGTTGAATGTTCTCTCCCGCTAATGTGTTTTCAATCAGAATGCCCGTAATCTTTTTGCCATTTACCAATAAGTCATTCGGCCATTTGATGAAGGAACGATCGGCTAATCGGGACTTCAGGAAATCAATTAATGCCAACGAGACGGCAATAGTCAGGTTAAATTGAGCATTGGCATTCAAAAATTGAGGTTTCAGCAAGATCGAGAAAGTGATGTTTTGGCCAGGTTCTGCTTCCCAACCGTTTCCACGCTGCCCTCTGCCTTTAGTTTGAGCACGGGTTATTACGACCATGCCTTCCGGCTGCTGCGTCTTTTGTGCCAACTCCATCAACAGCGTGTTGGTAGAATGACATTCTGGCACAAAAACAACGTTTTTGCCCAAGAACAGTGTATTGGCAAGGATTTTATACAAGGTATTTTCGTTAGCTTTGTTGCTTGACTTTTTCCTAAAAATCCGAATATAGTTGAATGGCCAAAAAAAAGACGAAAGCAGATTCAGAAAAACTTTGTAAAGCGGTAATAAGCGGTATGCAAGAGCTTAAGGCCATGGACATTGTAGTAATGGATATGCGTGAAATAAAAAATGCAGTTGCCGATTTTTTTGTGATCTGCTCGGGGAACTCCGACAAACAGTTGGATGCGATTGCAGGCTCCATCGACAAAGAAGTTTTCAAAAAAATGAAAGAAAACCCGTGGCAGGTAGAAGGCAAAAACAATAAAGAATGGGTCATTCTCGACTATATCTCAGTGGTAGCCCATGTTTTCAAAAAAGATCGCAGGCAGTTTTATGGACTTGAAAAATTGTGGGGCGATGCACATATCACTGAAATTGAAGATTAAAGAACTTAAATGACAGCAGAACGTTATTAATTTGAATTTTTAGACACTTACTCGAATGGCAGAAAACGACAAAAAAATAGTACCTCCTAAAATACCGAAAAGCAACTACCAAACTTGGATTATCATCGGGTTGGTAGCAGCTGTTTTTATAATTAGCCGACTTTACAACACAGGCGACTTGGTTCAGATTGAGTCCAGTCGTTTTGAAGATATGGTCCAATCACGCGACATCAAAAAACTCGTGCTGATTAAAAATGAAGAAGTGGTTGAAATCACGTTGAAGCCAGAGGCTCTTCAAAATGCGAAGTACAAACAAGAAATCGAACGCACCTCCAGTCCGCTAGGAACCAATGCTAACGGTCCGCATTACAAACTAAAAATTGGCTCGATTGATAAGTTTTTAGATAAGTACGAAGAGCTTAAAAAGAATATCCCACGCGAACAGCAAATCGACCTGAGTGTTGAAGACCGGGTAGATTACACCAATACCATTCTAAACTTTGGATTACTCTTCTTGTTGATTTTTGGTTTCTGGATGTTGATGCGTAGGATGACAGGTGGCGGTGGCCCCGGTGGTCAGATCTTCAATATCGGAAAATCAAAAGCAGCTCTTTTTGACGCTGAAAACAAAGTAAAAATTACGTTTGCTGATGTAGCCGGCCTCGAAGAAGCCAAAGAAGAAGTAAAAGAGATTGTTGACTTTTTAAAGACCCCTCAAAAGTTCACCAAACTGGGTGGTAAAATACCTAAAGGTGCTTTGTTGGTGGGTCCTCCCGGAACCGGTAAAACGCTCTTAGCGAAAGCCGTAGCTGGAGAAGCCGGTGTACCATTCTTCTCTTTATCGGGATCGGACTTTGTTGAGATGTTTGTGGGTGTGGGTGCCGCGCGTGTCCGCGACTTATTTAAACAAGCGAAAGAAAAAGCTCCTTGTATTGTTTTCATTGACGAAATCGATGCGATCGGTCGCTCACGCGGCAGAGGTCAAATGCCCGGATCCAACGATGAGCGCGAAAACACCTTAAACTCATTGCTAGTTGAAATGGATGGTTTTGCCACCGACAGTGGTGTGATTATTCTGGCTGCGACCAACCGCCCTGATGTGTTGGATTCCGCTTTAATGCGTCCGGGTCGTTTTGATCGCCAAATCAGTATCGATAAACCGGATATTGCCGGTCGTGAACACATCTTTAAAGTACACTTAAAGCCAATCAAGCTTTCGAAGAATGTGGATGTAAAAAAATTGGCTGCTCAAACGCCCGGTTTTGCCGGAGCCGAGATCGCCAACGTATGTAACGAAGCCGCGCTGATCGCTGCCCGCAGAGATAAGCAGGAGGTGGACATGCAGGATTTTCAAGATGCCATTGACCGTGTGATTGGCGGGCTTGAAAAGAAAACCAAAATCATTTCTCCGGAAGAGAAGAAAATTGTGGCTTACCACGAGGCAGGCCATGCTGTAGCTGGATGGTTCTTAGAACATGCCGATCCGCTCGTAAAAGTTAGTATTGTACCGCGCGGTGTAGCGGCATTGGGTTACGCACAATATTTGCCGAAAGAGCAATTCTTATATCAAACCGAGCAACTGACAGACGAAATGTGCATGACCTTTGGCGGACGTGCTGCCGAAGAAATTATCTTCGACAAAATTTCGACCGGTGCGCTGAGCGATCTGGAGCGCATTACGAAAATGGCGTATAGCATGGTGACGGTTTATGGAATGAACAAAGCTATCGGCAATATGTCGTTCTACGACAGCAAGCAAAATGATTATGCGTTTAACAAACCGTATTCAGAAGCTACTTCCGAGCGCATTGATCAAGAAGTAAAGAAAATTATCGATCAAGCCTATGAGCGCACCAAGCAGCTGTTGATTGAGCATCGCGAGCACTTGGAAGTTATTGCGAAGGAATTACTGGAAAAAGAAATTCTCTTCCAGTCTGACTTAGAACGATTGATTGGAAAGCGTCCGTTTGCACACCAAACAACGTATGAGAAGTTTACCAACGCCACAGGCGATGCTGATAAATCGGCTGAAACCGCTCAGCCGGAGGCCAAAAAAGAAGCTGAAGAAACGCCTAAGATTTAAGTAGATCTTTCACCGTATAAAAAGCCATCCCCATAATATGGATGGCTTTTTCTATTTTTACAGACCTATGAAAATAGACCTACCCGACCAGCGCAAGATTTACTTCGCTTCCGATTTTCATCTGGGAGTGCCCACCGCAGCTTCAAGTCTGGACCGCGAGCGAAGATTGATTGCGTGGTTCGATCAGATAAAAACCGATGCACACTCCATTTATTTGTTGGGAGACATCTTCGACTTTTGGTTTGAATACAAACATGCTATCCCTAAAGGATTTATTCGTTTTCAGGGCAAGTTGGCCGAATTGGCCGATGCCGGAATACCGATCTATTTTTTCACAGGCAATCACGATATGTGGTTGTTCGATTATTTCAAAAATGAATTGGGCATTACGATCTACCGCGAGCCTCAAACAATTCACATCAATGATAAAAAGTTTCTGATCGGGCATGGCGATGGATTAGGCCCCGGAGATACTCTCTACAAATTTCAAAAGCGCTTTTTCAATAGCCGCGTTTGTCAATGGCTGTTTGCACGTATCCACCCGAATCTTGGTATTGGTATTGCACAATACTGGAGCAGGCAAAGCCGTATTAGTAATACCAAGAAGGAAGAAAAATTTAATGGTGAAGAGAACGAATACTTACTCACCTATTGTAAGGAAACTGAAAAACAGATGCACCATGACTTCTACATTTTTGGCCATCGCCATTTGCCGTTAGATTTAACGGTGGGGCCTTCCAGTAAATACATCAACTTGGGAGAATGGGTACATTTCAATACGTACGCTGAGTTTAATGGAGAAACGGTGGTACTAAAGAAATTTCATCATGCGGTGTAAATCAATATTCGTATTGAGTTTTCTCCTCTTGTTCCATGCAGGGCAAGCGCAAACGCTTGGAAAGAAAATAAAAGACATCAAGTTAAAGGGAGTGTCACAAGTAAGTGTGGACCGCCTCGGTAATTTCTTTCTGATTTCGAAGAGCGGAGTTATCAAAAAATACGATGCACAAGGCAAAGAATTGGCCTCACTGAAGAATCCACATGTAACGTTAGTGGAACCCTGGTTCCACCCCATCATTTTTATCTACAACAAAAACAAACAGACCATCTCCACCTACGGGCGCAACTTTGAAAATGCGAAGATCACACCGCTTGATCCAGCGTGGGCGATCGAACCGCAATTGGTATGCCCTACAAACGATAACAAAATTTGGATTTATGATGGCAGCGATGCCTCACTTAAAAAAGTAAATCCGCTTACGCAGGAGGTGATGGCTGAATTCTCCATTGACACCACGCAATTCAAAAATATACCACGCTTTATACATTTGCGCGAATACCAAAGCATGCTGTTTTTACTAGATCCGGAAACAGGCATTTATATTTTTAATAACATCGGCAAACGAGTCAATCACATTCAGGCTTCTGGCTTGCTGCACTTTAATTTCTTTGGTGAAGAACTTTACTATTTGCACGAAAACAAAATCAACTTCTTTGATTTGTATACGGAAGAAAACAGAACCATTCTGGTCGATCCGGGCTTTCAGTTTGCATTGGTAACTGATGAGCGCATTTTAGTCATTCAGCAGAAAAAGGGAAGTCTTTACGAATTTAACCCACAGCCTAAATGAAACAGAAAGTACTTGCTTTCTTCTGGCCGTTATTGGTCGTTTGCTCGGCTACGCTGGCACAAACGTTTACCTCGTCCAACTTGCCTATCATCGTTATCAACACGCAAGGTCAATCCATCATGGATGAACCAAAGATTACGGCAGACATGGGCATCATCAATAACGCAGCCGGAGTTCGTAATCAATTGACTGATCCGTTTAATGATTTTGTTGGAAAAATAGGAATTGAAATGCGTGGATCCAGTTCACAATCATTTCCCAAAAAACAATTCGGCATTGAAACGCGTGATGCAAATGGAAATGGAATTGATGCCGCACTGTTGGGATTACCCCCGAAAGATGATTGGATACTGTTTGCGCCCTATAATGACAAAAGTTTGGTTCGCGATGCGCTGGCCTATCGGCTGGGGCGCACCATGGGTCGATATGCTTCACGGCTACGGTATTGCGAAGTTGTTATAAATGGTCAATACGAAGGAATCTACATTCTTCTTGAAAAAATTAAGCGCGACAAAAACAGAGTAGATATTGCGAAACTCGATCCGATCGAAATTTCAGGTGATGATGTGACCGGTGGCTACATTGTTAAAATAGATAAATCGACCGGAAGCGGTGGGGATGGATGGAGTTCAGCGATACCTCCTGCTAACCGCAATGGAAACCAAAGCATTTTCTTTCTGTATGAGTATCCGAAAAGTACG
>JAJTHV010000047.1 GCA_021300095.1 Flammeovirgaceae bacterium
AGATTAAAACGATCAATACTATCCAGCACCTGGTCTACCTTGGCATTTACCGTGTGGCGAGGAGTGCAGCGCTCTACTTCTATTTTATTTTTAAGGGTATCTTTTTTCGGACCCGCTTCACTAACTACTTTAGGCCTCAAGGAACTGAGATCTTCGGTGTATACCGGTTTTTGTGACCAGACTGCAGTTGTAGCGAATAGAATATAAATAAAAAGCAGCCAGGAGAATTTTGTGTAGCTCCCTTCGGGGACCCGGTTTCTTTCTCTTGGCTGCTTTTCTGCTGGTATCATCGACAATTCAAATTTATTGTTCAATCACAATGCATCTTCCTGCTAAGATATCATCTTCTACCTTCTTGTACTTCACATCTTTCATTACCGTGCCATTTTGGTATTGCACCGTTACTTTATCATTGCGTCCGGCAATTTTTTCCGACTTCACCGGCATTACCTTTTCTTCCGTACGCTGTTGAGGTGCAGCAGGTTGGTCGCCACCTTGCAACAAAGATCGCGATTCTTCTTTTTGCTCGCTCAGCTTTTGGCGTTTTTGAGCACGTGCTTCCTGCACTTCATCCGAATCTTGCACAGGAATATCGGCCTTCATCAGGAAGGAAATCGTTTCTTCGTTCACCTTGGCGATAAATTTCTTAAACGCTTCAAAACCTTCAAACTTGTAAATCAAAAGCGGATCCTTTTGCTCGTACACGGCATTTTGAACGGATTGTTTTAAATCGTCCATATCGCGCAAGTGCTCTTTCCATTGTTGATCAATAATGGCCAACGAGATCATTTTCTCCATGGCTTTGATCAGCTCACTGTTTTTGGTTTCAATACATTTTTTCAAATTAGCGGCAACGCCAATTTGTTTAACACCATCGGTAAACGGCACTAAAATATCCTGAATGTTGGCGCCACGCGTACGGAAGATATCCGTAACGATTGGCATCGATTTTTCAGCGGCCAATTTATTTTTATGGTTGTATTGTTTGAGTGTTTCTTCATACAAATTTTCACTCACCACGGCTGCATCCAACTTGGCAAATTCTTCTGCGCTTAAGGTAAAGTCTACACCCAGCGTGCTCAATACATTCAATTTAAATTCTTCGTAGCTGCCTCCGGCTTTTGCATTGCCCACCAGTTCACCGCACGTATCGTACAGCATCGTGAGAATGTCCAGCTTCATACGTTCACCAAACAAGGCATTCTTTCTGCGTTTGTAAATTACCTCGCGCTGTGAGTTCATCACGTTATCGTATTCCAACAAGCGCTTGCGTATACCGAAGTTATTTTCTTCCACTTTTTTCTGCGCTCGCTCGATCGAGCTCGTTACCATCGAGTGCGAAATCACTTCGCCTTCTTTCAAGCCTAAGCGGTCCATAATGCGGGCAATACGCTCTGGCATGAACAAACGCATGAGGTTGTCTTCTAACGAAACATAAAACGTAGACGAACCCGGATCGCCTTGGCGACCGGAACGACCACGCAACTGTCTGTCTACTCTTCGCGACTCATGGCGCTCTGTACCAATGATGGCCAAACCTCCTGCCGCTCTAGATTCGGGTGTAAGTTTAATATCTGTACCACGACCGGCCATGTTGGTGGCAATCGTTACAGTGCCCGGCTTACCTGCTTCGGCTACAATCTCCGCTTCGCGTTGATGTTGCTTGGCATTCAAAACCTGGTGCTTGATTTTTTTCATTGTCAGCAATCGGCTCACAAGCTCGGATATTTCTACGGAGGTAGTACCCACCAGCACAGGTCTGCCTGCAGTAGTCAATTTCACAATTTCTTCTACTACGGCATTGAATTTTTCGCGCGTAGTTTTGAATACTAAGTCATCCTGGTCTTTGCGGGTGGTTGGCTTATTGGTTGGGATCACCACCACATCCAATTTGTAGATATCCCACAATTCGCCTGCTTCTGTTTCGGCTGTACCGGTCATACCGGCCAACTTGTGATACATGCGGAAATAATTCTGCAAGGTGATCGTAGCGTAGGTTTGTGTAGCATCTTCCACCTTTACATTTTCTTTTGCTTCAATGGCCTGATGCAAGCCATCGGAATATCTTCGGCCATCCAAAACGCGGCCCGTTTGCTCATCTACAATTTTTACTTTGCCATCTACAATGATGTATTCAGTATCGCGCTCGAATAAAGTGTATGCTTTGAGAAGCTGATTAACGCTGTGGATGCGCTGCGACTTGGTCGTATAGTCGCGAATGAGTTCTTCTTTTTTCTGGAAACGGTCGTTTTCAGAAATGCTTGGATCTTTTTCAATTTTATTCAACTCAATGCCAATCTCCGGCAGGATGAAGAAACGCGGGTCTTCACCTTCACCGGTAATCAGATCGATTCCCTTTTCTGTGAGGTCTACACTGTTGTCTTTTTCATCAATTACAAAATAGAGTGGCGCATCGGCTACCGGCATCTCTTTTTTGTTGTCTTGCAAATGATAGTTTTCTGTCTTTTGCAGAATGGCTTTATTACCCATTTCGCTCAGCGCTTTAATGAGCGGCTTATATTTGGGCATGGCCCGGTAGGCGCGGAAGAGTGCAAGACCACCGTCTTTGTCCTGACCTTCTGAAATTAATTTTTTGGCATCGTTGAGATATTGGTTGACAAGCTTCTTTTGCGCTTCTACCAATTTATTGATGCGAGGTTTCAAATCATAGAACTCGTGTTCATCGCCACGTGGTACCGGTCCGGAAATAATAAGAGGAGTACGTGCTTCGTCAATCAAAACGCTATCCACCTCATCGACCATGGCATAGTGGTGGCCGCGTTGCACCAATTCTTCGGGCTCGCGCGCCATATTATCGCGGAGGTAATCAAAACCAAATTCATTGTTCGTTCCGTAGCAGATGTCAGCTTGATACGCATTTCTGCGAGCGACTGAATTCGGTTCGTGTTTATCAATACAATCTACATTAAGACCGTGGAATTGAAAGATAGGCCCCATCCATTCGCTATCGCGTTTGGCGAGGTAATCATTCACGGTAACGATGTGGACGCCACGTTTGGCAAGTGCATTTAAGAATGCCGGGAAGGTAGCGACCAGTGTTTTGCCTTCACCAGTTGCCATTTCGGCCACTTTTCCTTCGTGCAGAGCGATACCACCAATGATTTGCACATCATAGTGCACCATGTCCCACGTCATCAGGTTTCCTGCAGCCATCCATTGACGGCTCCATTGCGCCTTATCGCCAACAATTTTTACGTTTTGATGCTTGGCCGAAAGAAAGCGATCAAAGTCGGTGGCTGTTACTTCGAGGTATTCGTTTTCTTTAAATCTGCGGGCGGTTTCGCGTACGATCGCGAATGCCCGGGGCAACACATCAATGAGAACTTTTTCGAGTTCTTTGTTACGCTCTTTTTCGATTTGATCGATTTGATTGAAGATCGCTTCTTTATCATTAATGTCCAGATCGGGTTGATCGCTGATCTGCTTATGTAAGTCACTCAACCGGCCATCGATGGAGCTAAGGTTCGAGTTGATTTCAGATTGGATGGCCAGGGTTAGGTTCCGCAATTCGTCATTCGAAATGGAGGTGATTTTTTCTCCTTCCTTTTTGGTGGCCTCTACCAAGGGCATCATGCGCTTGATATCTTTTTCCGACTTGGTGCCAAATAACTTGGCGATGAGTTTTAACATAAACGAATTTTAATGAAAGTTAGCCTTCACAATCCCTGACGCCTTCACCAGATGCTTTCAAGCGATCCACTAAATGCCAAAAGTTGTTACCGGGCGGTAAATTTAAGGAATTCGAAGTGCAATAATAGTTCCAGAATGCTTTCAAATACCTTTTTGGCAGGTATCAATACCCTGAATGTGACTCATTGGCCTGATTTTACTGCGACTATCTAGACATAGATGACCAAATCAAGTAATTAACCAAGGGTTATTTACTCTTAAACCTGTTATACCCTTGAAATCCTCTGTATTACGGGTGAGCAGGGTGAAATCAAAGAACTAGGGCATTAGCCGCTATGATCGCATCTGCAATTTTGATTCGCTTTTGGAGTCTGATTTGAATGGCCGCATTTGCTACTTCTTTCGAAAGTTCATGCACCAGAGAGCACTCGACAAATGAATAAATTAGTCGATAAGACTCTTCTTCCGTCTTGAAGCTTAAAAGTTCAATTTTTGAAATGATAGATAGTTTAGGACTGTCGTTAACTACCTTTCGCAGGAACAACTTTGCCGGAGGTTGCAGATTGCCATTCAGGTAATCGATGATAACATTAGTGTCAATCAAATACCCCGATCCCATTCTTGTCTAACTTGTTCAACATGTTTTCTCATTGTGTCAGCGGCTTCTTTGGACAACTTTCCTTCAAAACGATCTGATAAACTCGCGTTTGATGTATTCTCATTGTCAACCATTCGGATTAGATGCAAATCCTCTAAGTCCTTTAATAGACCATACGCTTTTTCATTTAGCAACTCAATCGTAACTTGTTTCCATTACACAATTTAGTATAATCAAATATAACGATCACCGATTAGTTATCCTATACCTCGTAAAACCCCTCAAACACTTGTCTTGCCGGGCCGATCAGGTAAATATTGGTAAATGATCCGTCTGAGTGAGCTGTGAACTCAACGGAAAGTTCTCCACCCAGTGTTTTGATTTTTACTGGAGATCGGTAGCCTTCCAAATGAGCTGCTAGAGCAGAAGCCGTTACGCCTGTGCCACATGATAAAGTTTCATTTTCTACACCCCGCTCGTAGGTGCGAACAAAGATGGAATTATTGGGCAGTAGTTTAATAAAATTAACATTCGTACCATCCGGACTAAAGCTTTCACTATACCGAATTCTTTTGCCCGCCTCAAGGATGGGAAATCGTTCTACATCATTCACAACTTGAATAAAGTGTGGTGAACCGGTGTTGATGAATGTGCCTGTGGGCATGGGTTTCACACTTTCTACATTATTCATTTTTAAACGTACCGTTCGATCAGCCAGTAGAGTTGCCTCGTGGGCTCCATCATAGGCATTGAATTGAGTTTTGGTTTTAAGTATTTGAAGCGATGCTGCCAATGCTACGGCTGCCCGACTTCCATTGCCACACAAACTGGAAGTTCCATCGCTATTGTAATAAATGAGATTAAAATCTAAATAGGGATGTGGTTCAATCAACATGAGTCCATCCGCGCCAACGCCAAACTTGCGATCGCAGATTTTTTTGATCTGATCGACTGAAAAGGAATATTCTTTTTTGCGATTGTCAACAATCACAAAGTCATTTCCGGTAGCCTCGTATTTGAAAAAAGGTATTCGCACGGTTATTTCACTTCTTCGTAATCCACATATTCGCCACCTTTAATAGAACCGCCTTTTTTCTCTTTTTTAGGCTGCTGAAAGTCTGTTTGCGGTTGACGGGGAGGGTGATTTCTGGTTTGCGAAGCCGCACCCATTCGAAAGAAAAATCCACCCACTTTATACAGTACGTAGGAAATCAACCCTGTAATGATTAAAAATCGTAGCATAGTGTTACAACTGAGAAGGCAAAGATAAAGTTTTACGGAACATCAAAATGAGGTGACAAACCTATTTGAAATAACGCCTCTGGGGGCTGAAATACGCCCTTTGTAAAATTGATAGGCCCTAATCGCGTAACTTTTCAACGAAGAGCGGGTATTTATCGTCTGAAAGTAACCTTCTCATCAACGAAACCATGATTCGAAACTACCTCAAAATTGCCATCCGCAGCCTTTTGAAGCAGCGTGTGTACACAACTATCAATGTATTGGGTTTGGCAGTGAGCATTTCTGCCTGCATTCTCATTCTTCTATATGTCAGCCATGAGTTGTCGTACGACCAATTCTTTCCGGAAGGAGACAGGGTGTATAAGATGGCGCTGGAGCGGAAGTATCCTAACCACAAAACTTTTTATTCAGTCGTGCCTCATTCGTTCGCAAAATCCATGCAGCAAGATTTTCCGGAAGTCGAGCGGGTGATGCATTTATTTGGCCCCAACCGAAATGCGGTAGTTACTTATAGAGTCAGTGACTCTGAAATTAAATCGTTTGAAGAAAATTACTTTCTGCAAGCGGACTCCTCCTTTTTCTACTTTTTTGATTTGGAATTAGTGAAAGGAGATAAGAACACTGCGCTCGCCTTGCCGAATCAGGTGGTGATTTCTACCGCCATGGCAACGAAATATTTTGGCGAAGAAGAACCCATCGGGAAAATTTTAGGCGGAGATTTTGGTGAAATGAAAGTATCGGGCGTTTTCAAAGAACTACCCAGCCCATCGCATTTGCGTTTTGATTTTCTCGGCTCAATTGCAGGGCCGCAGTTTCGGCAGTTCATCAACACGGAGAACTACACCAGTTTTGATTCGCATACCTATATTAAACTAAAACCAGGCGCAGATGCTAAATCGCTCGAAGCCAAATTTCCGAAAATGGTGGACACCTATGCGGCAGGTCACATTGAGCATGACTTGGGGAAATCATGGGAAGAATATAAAAAAGCGGGCAACGGCTATCGCTATTTTTTGCAGCCGCTCGCGTCCATTCATTTAGATCCTACCAATATAGAATTTACCATTACACCAGGTGGCAACATTCGCTACATCTACATTCTCTCGTTTGTGGCCGTGCTGATTTTGATTATTGCCTGTATCAACTTTATGAATTTAGCAACGGCTCGTTCGGCAGAGCGCGCCCGTGAAGTTGGTGTGCGCAAGGTGATGGGTTCCGTTAAGAATCAATTGGTCTTTCAATTCTTGACGGAGTCGGTTTTGCTATCGGTGTTTGCCACCCTGCTGGCGGTATTGATCGCATTGTTGGCGTTGCCATCCTTCAATGATTTAGTGGAAAAGCAATTGCCTTTTCTATTTAGTGTACAAGCTATCATTGGCTTAACGGCTGTAGCCATTTTTGTGGGCGTGATGGCAGGATTGTATCCGGCATTTGTACTGAGCAGCTACAATCCGGCAGTGGTAATGAAGGGAAATTTTTCGGGAAGCAACAAAGGGGCCTGGCTTCGCAATGGTTTGGTTGTGTTTCAATTCATGATTTCGATTGTGTTGATTGTAGGCACCGTGGTGGTGAACGAGCAAATGCAATTCATGCAAAATAAAAACCTGGGTTTCGATAAGGAACAAGTGCTGATGGTGGAGCGTGCTTTTGTATTGGACAATAAAACAGAAGTATTTATTGAAAAGATTAAACAAATGCCCATGGTAATGGCGGCTGCCGGCAGCAGTGCGCGTATCGGAAATAGAGATGATGTATTTGGTGAACAATTTCAGCCAGAAGGATCGAGTGATATTTTAACGGTGAAGTCGATGGTGATAGCGGATGAATTGATGGAGGTGATGCATTTTGAATTGAAGGAAGGACGAAGTTTTTCAAAGACTACCAACGATTCGCTTTATGTTTTGCTTAACGAGACGGCTGTAAAAACCATGGGAGTGAATGATCCGGTGGGCAAGCGATTATCGAGCGTAGTACAAAATAATGACGGATCCACGACTACTAAATTCTTTACTGTGTTAGGGATAGTTAAGAATTTCCATTTTCAATCCTTGCGCGATGAAATTACTCCCTTAGTCATTTATAGTCAGGAAGCTTTTGGGCGACCTAATAACGCTTTTGTGGCCATCAAATTCAAGGCAGGATCGGGTACGCAAACCGTAGCCCAGATTGAAAACCTGTGGAAAGAATTAGTGCCCGGCCAGCCGTTTAAGTATCAATTTTTAGATGATAACCTCGACCAGGGTTATAGGGAAGAAAAACGATCCGGGAAAATGCTTTCGGTATTTTCCGGTTTAGCCATTTTGATTGCTTGCGTGGGATTGTTTGGTTTATCTGCTTATACGGCCAGCCTGCGAACAAAGGAAATTGGAATTCGCAAAGTACTAGGGGCTTCGGTAGGTGGCGTGATTGTATTGCTCTCGAAAGATTTTACCAAATTGGTGATAATTGCCTTTGTTTTGGCGGTACCAATTGCCTGGTGGATGATGACGGAATGGCTCAATAGTTTTGCCTACCGGATGGAATTAGGGGTGGGGTCATTTTTGTTGGCAGGTATAGTTGCGTTACTCATTGCTTGGGTAACGGTTAGCTATCAGTCGGTAAAGGCAGCCATCGTCAATCCCGTAAAATCTCTTCGCAGAGAGTAGGAATCAAACGTTTTTATGAATGAGGGGAATTTAGATTTTGCGGATTTTGCCTAATTTGCGCGCCAAAATTCCTAAGCTCCCAACATGGATTACAACTCTACCCTAACGGGTTTGTATTATCTGCTCATCTGTGCCGATGGCAAGGTGAATGAAAAAGAACTGCTTTTGGGCAAAAAGATGATTAAGGCCGAAGGGTTTAATGCTGAGAAGTTTGAAGCAGATCTCCATCAATTTAAAGCAAAAGAAACGGCATCCGTTTATAAAGATTGTTTAATTGGCTTACGTAAACTGGAGCCTGCCAAAAAGATTCGTTCCATTTCTTGGATGTGTGTTATTGCCAATTCAGACGGGTTTATGGACAAAGAAGAGTGGGCGCTGATCTACAAAATCTATAATAACGAATTGAAGCTTTCGCTGGATGATATCATGAAAACACAGCGTGAGTTAAACAAAATTCTTCACGGAAAAGAATTTTTGTTGTTTGGAGTGAAAACCGATAACTAACCTCATAAAAAAAGGCCGGATTTAGAACCCGGCCTTTTTCTTTTGCTACTTTCAATTACTTACTTAGATACAAATTTCGTTCGTTGTATATGTTCAGGAAGTAATCATCCATCAGATCATCGATGAAATAAATCGCTTCTCCGGTCGATTTCATTTCAGGACCCAGCTCTTTATTTACTTCCGGGAATTTGCTGAAGGAGAACACCGGCACTTTAATGGCATAGCCTTTCTTAGTCGGGTTGAATGTGAAATCTTTCACTTTCTTTTCGCCCAACATCACTTTCGTAGCATAGTTCACATACGGCTCGTCATACGCTTTGCAAATGAAAGGCACCGTGCGTGAAGCGCGAGGGTTCGCTTCGATGATATACACCTTGTCATTTTTGATGGCGAATTGAATATTGATAAGCCCGACTGTTTTTAATGCTATGGCGATGCGCTTAGTGTAACTCTCTATTTGCTTCATTACAAAATCGCCCAGGTTATAAGGCGGCAACACTGCATACGAATCTCCTGAGTGAATACCGGCAGGCTCGATATGCTGCATGATTCCGATGATGTACACATCTTCGCCATCACAAATCGCATCGGCCTCAGCTTCAATAGCACCTTCCAAAAAGTGATCGAGCAATACTTTGTTTTCAGGCAAATGTTTCCAGATGTCGATGATGTGATTTTCAAGTTCTGTTTCGTTGATCACGATCTTCATGCTTTGTCCGCCCAATACATACGAAGGACGCACCAACAACGGGAACCCGATTGTTTTCGAAACTTCCAATGCTTCATCCGCATCGCGGGCAACGCCAAATTCCGGATAAGGAATACTCAAATCCTTTAACAAAGTAGAGAAGCTTCCACGATCTTCGGCCAGATCCAAAGCTTCGTAGGAGGTGCCCAAAATCCGAACGCCATATTTCTCTAATTTCTCAGCCAACTTCAAAGCGGTTTGGCCTCCGAGCTGCACGATGACACCTACCGGTTTTTCAAATTGAATGATATCCCACAGATGTTCCCAGAACACCGGCTCGAAGTACAGCTTATCAGCAATATCAAAGTCGGTAGAAACTGTTTCTGGGTTGCAGTTGATCATGATGGCTTCATAGCCGCATTCTTTCGCAGCCAAAATTCCGTGTACGCAAGAATAGTCGAATTCAATTCCCTGACCGATGCGATTCGGGCCGGAGCCCAGAACAATTACTTTTTTGCGATCGGAGGAAACAGATTCGTTTTCGGAATCGAAAGTGGAGTAGAAGTAAGGAGTCTTCGCTTCGAACTCAGCCGCACACGTATCCACTAATTTGAATACGCGGTTGATGCCCATTTCTCTGCGCTTGAGATGCACTTCGCTTTCAAGGCAATCCATCAAGTGAGCCAGTTGACGATCGGCATAGCCTTTTTCTTTTGCTGTGCGCATCAACGAAACAGGAATGGTATCTAACTTATACTTCTCAATTTCTTTTTCTAACTCGATCAAATCCCAAATTTGCTCCAAAAACCACTTGTCGATTTTTGTCAGATTGTGAATGGTTTTCATGGAGATGCCCAACTTCATGGCATCGTACACATGAAACAGGCGATTCCAACTTGGATGTTCTAAACTGTAAAGTAAATCAGCTTGCTTGGTGAGTTCTTTACCATCGGCACCTAAGCCGTTGCGTCTGATCTCCAAACTTTGACACGCCTTTTGTAATGCTTCCTGAAAGTTTCTTCCAATGCCCATTACCTCACCTACCGATTTCATTTGAAGGCCGAGTTTGCGATCGGCTCCTGGGAATTTATCGAAGTTCCAGCGAGGAATTTTCACAATCACATAGTCGAGAGCTGGTTCGAAATACGCAGTGGTAGTTCCGGTGATGGCGTTATTCAACTCATCTAAGTTGTAGCCAATTGCCAGCTTGGCAGCAATTTTTGCGATCGGATATCCCGTAGCTTTCGAAGCTAAGGCAGAGGACCGTGATACGCGTGGATTAATTTCAATACCAATGATATCGTCGTTGTCGGGATTGACAGAGAACTGCACATTGCAACCTCCGGCAAATTTGCCAATGCCATTCATCATTTTAATGGCCAAATCGCGCATGCGTTGATAAACCGTATCCGGCAAAGTCATGGCAGGGGCAACCGTGATCGAATCACCTGTGTGAATACCCATCGGGTCGAAGTTTTCAATCGAGCAGATGATGATTACGTTGCCTATTCCATCGCGCAACAGTTCCAATTCGTATTCCTTCCAGCCCATGATGCTTTGCTCCACCAGCACTTCGTGAATGGGAGAAGCCTGCAAGCCACGATTCAACGCATGATCGAAATCTTCCGCTTTCTGAACAAAACCACCTCCTGTTCCTCCTAAAGTAAATGAAGGGCGAATTACAAGTGGGAAACCGATTTCTTGCGCAATTTCTTTTCCTTTCAAAAACGAGGTGGCCGTGGCACCTTTACAAACACCTACATTCAACTCCAACATTTTAAGTCGGAATTTCTCGCGGTCTTCAGTGGTTTCGATGGCTTTGATATCGACACCAATAATTTTCACACCGTAGTGTTCCCAGATGCCGGCTTTATCGCAGTCAATGCAGAGATTAAGTGCAGTTTGGCCACCCATCGTGGGGAGAACTGCATCTACGTGGTGCTTTTCAAGGATCTCACGAATATATTTTTTCTCCAACGGCTTCAGGTACACATGATCGGCTGTCACTTTGTCTGTCATGATGGTAGCCGGATTCGAGTTGATGAGAATTACCTCAATTCCCTCTTCCCGCAAGGATCGCGATGCCTGTGAACCGGCATAATCAAATTCACATGCTTGGCCGATGATAATAGGGCCGCTTCCGATGATGAGTACTGAGCGAATGCTGCGATCTCTTGGCATAGTTATTTAGGTAGGATGATTGACCAGCTTTTGCACAAACGCGTAGGCAAAAAGCAGGCAAAAATAAACACTGTTTGAAACCAATCCTTCGGTTTGAAAGATTATTTACAGAAAATATGAAAATAAAAAAGGAGGCTTGTGGCCTCCTCCTTTTTGAAAGTTGATTTTGCGGATTATTCGCTTTTAATAAATTTCTTTGTTACGACTACTCCATTTACTTCCGCCTTCAGCAAGTAAACCCCATTTGCCCAGTTATTGGCGTTATACTCCTGACGCACAATTTTATCTTCCGGAGTCATTTCATCCGATTGAACGCTCTGTCCTTGTGAGTTTAGCACTTGTAAGCGCACCGGATGGCCATACTCAGAGGTCAACTCCACTTTGATGGAATTACCGTTGGACGGGTTGGGGTAGATGCTGAATGAGTTGGCAAGCATCGTTTTTTCTACACCCGTAATCGGGCCTTGAATACTCAAGTTATCAATCGCCCAGCCCCAGGAGTTATTGGTGCTGTTGGCGGAAAGTCGGAATCGGATTAAGATATTGTCACCAGCGGCAAACTTACCTGTTTTTATAATGTCGAAGAATCGGGTTTTATAGATGGATGAACCGCCATTGAGTTTTGAATCATAAGCTGTTTTCCATTCCAGATAGGCATTTCCGGAATATTTGTCTACAAGTGTTTCCCAGCTTGTACCATTATTCTTAGATGCCTCAATTGTAAAATAGTCAGTATTAGCCGCATATTCAGCCACTGCTACTTCTGTCAAAACGATGACTGCGTTGGTCGCGCTAACGGTGATGGGTTTTTTCAACATGAAAATATAATCGGAAGATCCATTGGAGCCAAAGCCATTTGGATAAGGATGGCTGCTGTGGATTGCTCCATCGGTAAAACCGGAAGGTGTGGAGATGCCAAAGAAGTTACCAACAAAGTCGGTATTGGTAGAGTTGAAATCAGAAGTGTATTGCGCTACTGGTGTGCCCAGGGTGATAATTGGCACATGGAAAAAGTCAGTGGAAGGAAGTACAATTTCATTATTCAAATTATCGATGGCGCGAATCCGGTATTGCACATCATCGCCTATGTTGGCAGTAGAGATACTCAGATTTAAAGTATAGTTATTGCTGTTCGGTATTAGTGGAAAATTAAAGGTGGTAATCGAGCCATTGTTTACTTTGTATTCGATGGCTAATGATTTTAACCCACTTTCATCGATTGCGCTTAAAGCGATAGCCAGCGGTTGCGATTTATCAGTAGTAAAGTTCAGATGATTATGAGTGATGGCAGGTGGTGCTTCATCAATTTGAATTTTTAGATTGTCAATAGCCCAGCCCCAGCCGGCAGCACCCGGGTCGCTAAATAATCGAAAGCGAATCACCACTTCATCTCCGGCTGCAAATTTGTCTAGTAAATCCAATGTGCGAGTTCGGAATAGAGTAGGATCGCCAGTGCCTTGTGATATATTACTAACAATAGAGGAGTTATACTTGGTGAGCCAAGGAGTATAGTCACGACTGTCGTATCCATCTGCAATCGGAGTCCAAGTAACTCCACCATTTTTTGATCCTTCTACTACTACGTAGTCATAAAAATCAGTTTCACCGAATTTCGAACCTGCTTCTCCGGGTTCTACCAAAACAATTTCATCAAATTTTACGGTGGCATTTTGCGCTTTTACCTTTATGGGAATGCGCAGTTGATATACAAAATTTAGATTGCCAGTGCCCGCCTCCGGATAAGGGTGAATGGAATGAATGGCACCATTTGTAAAGCCGGAGGGAGTAGATATTCCAAACTGCGTATCACCAAAAAAATCTGCCGTTGATAGGTTGTCAAAATTATTCTGATAATTATTCTGCGTGGCGGCAAGTCCCACCACATTTATACTGTGTTTGGTGGTTGAAGTAGGGCTATAACCAATATTTTGAGCGGCAGCATTGTCGGTTGCTCTGATCCGGTAACTGAGTACATCTCCGTTTTTGATGGTTCCATTAGCAAATGGAATGCTTACAGTATAGACGGAAGAATAGGTTGCTAACAGGCTGCTATTACTCGTTGATATTGTGCCGGTCTGAGTCATGGATATGGAAGTTTGTTGAACGTTGTTGATCCAGTAATCCAACATCACAGCTTGAATACCAATATTGTCTGAAGCTACTGCTTCTACCTTTAGTTCGGTTGCGGTTTCTGCAACAAACGATTTTGGGGTGTGTGTAATGGTAGGCGCAGTTAAGTCGGCACCTAATCCCATGGTGTATCTGCCTTGTAATTCTGTATTCTTAGCGCGAGCAAATTTTCCGGGGAAGGTAAATTCACGATTGAGCACATCTGTAACGGACAGAAAATAAAACACGGTGTCATTATTTGCTGAAGCGGGAATGGTAAAAGAAAACTCGCCCGCATTGCCCGTAGATGTGCCTACGATTTCCGTGTCTGCACCTATGCTTTTCTTGATGTACTTCAATTTAACTTTTGCGGCATCAAATCCATTATCACTGGCCACTTTGGCAATTAGCGTAGTGGCTCCGATGGATTCTTTGTTAGCGGGAGCGTGGTCGATGCGTGTATTCACCCATCCCATATCACTAAACATATTCATAACAATTGGTCCGGGATCGTGCATTACTTCAGTGAATCCAATAAATGGGGTCATTAGCGAATTGCCATTGCCTGCCTGGTAGGTACCTTCATTTAAGTGGGCAATGCTACTGCCATCACTCCATGCAGCAGGCGCATATAATCGGGGTAGTTCATTGTTATTGGCAGCTTTTGCCAAAGGTGAGTTGTAAAAAATATTACTGCTCAATAATTCCGTGGCGAGTGTGGCCGAAGGAGAAGTGAAAGTTTGAAACAAGTTTTGGTTGCTGCCATTCTCAACGGCTAAATCGTAAATAATGGGAACAGTGGTGGATTGAACACCATGAGAACCTTGTCCACTTTCTACATCGTACGAATCGGTAAAACCTAAACCATGACCGATCTCGTGAAGCACTACCGACACAAGATCGGTAGTTCCACTTGGTGGTGTGCCACTCGTTCCATAGTACCAAGACGCTTCGCTGCTAAAATTCGCGAAGATGTCAACAGAATCAGGATGGTTAAGATCTTTGCCGGCAATTTTTTCTGCCAGTGCTACAGGATAAAAAGTATTAAATTTTTGTGCGTTGGGAAAGTTCGCGAATGCATTTCCCCAGATGGCAGAGCCAAGTACGTTCGTACCGAGTGGTCTCCAATACGCTTTGATTTTTATTTTTACTGGCGACTGGATAAGGACAGACCAAATATTTACAGCCTCCTGAAAAGCAGCTTGGGCTTGAGCACTAAAGTCTACATACTCCACTTCGAACGTGGCGGTAGCTGTACGCGAATTGGGATTAGCCTTTGCTTTGAGATAAGCAGCAGGTGGCGGAATGACTGTATGTTTATCTTTCTTTTCGAGATAACACACCACCGGTTTTTTGGGTGAAATACTCATTAATTGTTGAGCCGATGAAAGGGAGGCATATCCCATCATCACTACTACCAAAACGCCAATTCTTTTCATTGCTTTAAATAGTTTTTGATTAAATACTTTTGCTCTCATACCCAAACAGGCTGAAAATCGCCTGCTTCCCCACTGTTTAGGCCTATTTTGAAAATCAGTTCTTACCGATAAAGATACAATTTTACCGCTTTCATTTATCAAATGACCGGATGTAAAAAATCCGGAATTATGAAATTAGAATAGACAACAAGTGTCTTGGCGAGCAAATTAGATTAGGCTACGCGCTTTTAATTCTAAATACTTATTGATTGTATTAACGGTAAGATCCTGCGGACGTGATAAAATGGAATGGATTCCATTTTTGTGTAATTCCTTCACAATCAGGCGCTTTTCGTAGTTTAATTTTTCGGCTACAGATTGATAAAATAAGGAGGAAAGGTCAGTTTGTGAATCTTCAATGAGTTTTTTCAACTCGGTGTTTTCAAAAAAGATGACAACTACCAAATGATATTGTGACAATTTGCGGAGGTAGCGTAATTGCCGGTTGAGCCCTTGAAGTGTTTCAAAGTTGGTAAATAGTAAAAGCAGGCTGCGTTGCGAAATAGTTTTGCGCACCGTTGAAAATAAGGTTGAAAAATCGGGCTCACGGTAAGCTGTTTTCTGATTATAGAGTGCCTGCAGGATCCCCGCAATTTGATTGCTTACCCTACCGGCCTGTACAATCGTGCCCACTTTATCCTGAAAAGTAATCAATCCGGCTTTGTCTGATTTTTTGATGGCAATGTTCGAAATAACCAAACTGGCATTGATAGCGTAGTCCAATAAACTCATGCCTTCAAAAGGCATTTGCATGAGCCGGCCTTTGTCAATCAACGAATAAATTTGTTGTGAGCGTTCGTCCTGATAATGATTTACCATCAACTCGCCTCTTCGGGCAAACGCTTTCCAATTGACCGTGCGGGCATCGTCTCCCGGCACATATTTTTTGATCAGTTCGAATTCTAAGTTATGACCAATTTTACGTACGCGTTTTATACCGGTATTGACCAGTTGATTAGAAATGGCCAACAATTCAAACTTTCTCATTTGAATAAAAGACGGATAAACCGGTACGGTTTTGTTACCGGGCACTTCAATTCTTCGTGTGAGCAATTTCAATGAAGATAGGATGAATAGCTGCGTGTTGCCAAAGTGATATTCTCCACGCTTTACGGGGCGAAGCGTATAGGTGATTTCTTGTTTTTTAGCAGGGCTCAGCGAAAGCTGAATGATAAAATCGCGCTTTTGAAACTGCGTTGGGATTTCGTCAATAATGGAAAGGTGGATGGCAAACTTAAAGTGATTTTGAATGCGCAGGGTGATGGAGTTCTCGTCTCCATTCGATAATCGTTCCGGCACGATCCGTTCCAATGCCACCGTTTGATTTCCACCCCATAATAGCAGCCCATCTACAACGGTTACGCTTATCAACAAGAGTAAACTGGTTTTTACAATCGGAAATAATACGGGCAACAGATAGCTCAGTATAAAACCGGCTATACAAAGGCCAATGGCTATGAAAAACCGATTGCCGAAATAGATGGATCGAAAAAGTTTCACTACCGGGGCACTTCAATTTTATTAACAATCTGCATGATCACATCCTCGATGCGTTGTCCTTCCATTTCCTTTTCAGGAGTGAGAATTAGGCGATGGCAGAACAAAGGCATAGCCAGTGTTTTGATATCTTCCGGAGTTACAAAATCACGACCACGAATGGCAGCCAACGCACGGCTCGCATTCAATAAGGCAACGCTGGCACGCGGAGAGCATCCTAAAAACAACGAAGAATTTGCCCGGGTTTCCTGCGCAATTTCTGCGATATAGGAAATCACTTTTTCTTCCACATGCACCTGCGCCACCAACTCCCGACACGCTTTTATCTGATCAGCATTCAGCACTTTTTGTATTTGTACTATCTGACTTTTCAAGTCGCTGAGTAGATTTAACTGTAATATCTTTTTCTCTTCTTCAAGCCCCGGATAACCCACTACAATTTTAAAAAGGAAACGATCCAATTGAGCTTCCGGCAACCGATAAGTTCCTTCTTGTTCGATTGGATTTTGTGTAGCCAGCACCATGTATGGCTCATCTAAAATGTAGGTCACACCATCGGCCGTTATTTGGCGTTCTTCCATTACTTCAAATAGAGCGGCTTGTGTTTTTGCCGGAGCGCGGTTGATTTCGTCAATCAAAATCAGGTTAGAGAATATGGGCCCCTTGCGAAATTCAAAAGCAGTTGTTTTGGGATTAAAAATAGCCGTTCCGATTACATCGGAGGGCATCAAATCGGGAGTAAATTGAATTCGCGAAAATTGCGAATCGATAGCTTGCGCTAATAATTTGCTGGTAAGTGTTTTGGCAACACCGGGCACTCCTTCAATCAGAACATGGCCCTTAGCCAGAATGGCTGTCAGCAACAACTCCAGCAAATGATCTTGTCCAATAATTACTTTAGAAATCTCTGCTTTAATTCGATTTACATTTTCGTGGAGTGGCGCAAGATCTAAGCGTGTTTTAAAAATTTCGTCCATATTATTTTTTATAGTTATACTTTTCCATTTCGTGTGTGAGATCCCACAGCATTTGCGCTGATATTGTTGGCGAAGTTTGAATGACTTTGATCAGCGAAAACAGTTTCTGAGTTTGTTCCAAACTTTGCCCTGTCTTTTTTGACAATAACTGAGCGAGCCGATCGTCTGGTTCGTTAGCTAAATAATACTTACTTCGCACGCGATCCATAAAATACACTATTTTTTTAGTAGCAATGGCTTTGTAATCTTTTGCGTGCCAATAGAGATTGCCAATCGTTTGAACAAACTCCAAAGTGGTATTGGTGAGAGGCGCAACAATTGGAATGATTCTTTGTTTGCGTTTGCCTTCAAATAAAATAAAGAAGATCAATCCGGCTAATGTCAAATAATAGGCCCAGCGGAGTGAGTCTGTTTTTAAGATAAACCGCAAAGGGGTTGACGCTTCGAGTCGCCCCACTTGGTAGTAGCTGGTCCACCAAACATTTTCAATAGGCAAGTAAGAAAGAGTGGAGGAGATCAACTCGTGGTTGCGCCCGGAGACCATATAATTATTCGTAAATGCCAGGGGCGTGCAATTAAGAATGATGTTTCCTTGCCCCCATTGAATATGAAGAGTAACTGGTTTGCCATCTTCATTGGTGGCCAAAACTGAATATGGGTGTTGCAGCGAATCTTTATAAAAATAATATCCAACATGGTTGGTCAGATAGAAGTACTTTTTGTTAGTAACCCGCATTTGAATAAATGAAGTGTCTGTGTTGGTAGCCACATTCATACCTCGTTCAAACATTAAATCGTTTGTTTGAAGATGTAGCGTGTCTTCAAACAAACCTCTGTAGCGGTAGGCAGAAATAAATACGGAGGCACCATTGTCTACTTTCTCCAACAAAACTTTCACGGCTTCTGCATCCGGAGTAAAATTATCGCTAATGCTGATGATGTTTTCATCGCCTGAAATGGAATCTTGCAATTCATAAAAGGTAAGATTGGAATGTGAAATGTTTTTTGAAGGAAACACATCGTTCAATACTTCATTAAGCAGATAATTACCAAATGGATTTTTGTCTTTGGGTAGATAGGTCGGATTCCAATTCAACGGCTTAGGTCCCCAGAGTTGAAAGGAAACAAACCCAATGAATATCAGGGTGAGAATGAGGATGTATTTCTTATCGCCTTTCACGCAGCCGTTATTTCTTTAAGGTTTGATTAAATTCTGCAAAGGCATTTTGAATAGTGGTATAGGTGTTTGAATCGATTTCGAAGTGGCCATACCAGGCATAGTCAAAATAGTAGCGCAACTCCATGATTCGTGGTAACGCAGGATGATTTTGGATTTCGTTCAAATAGTCGTCATTGGTTTTTCCGGGTACCCATTTGATCAATTGGGCATCGGATAATTTTTTAAGAGCATGCAAGAAAGTGAGCCGAACGGCCTCACGAAATTTGCGACCTTTAACTGCTTGCGCGATTAGTTTTTCAAAGTCTAATTCATGGATGTCTTCATCCAGTGAAGTAACCTGCACTGAGGAAGAGGAGCTTCTGAAAAACAAGTTTTTAGCGTCAATGTGAAGAAGTTTCAGCATGACATAGATCAACAACGCAATACAGCCACCATAAAGCAAGATGTTGCCAAGCCAAGTGTTGGTTGAAAAATAGATGATGTTGGCAATTGTCTGAAATATCCAATAGATGAACCGATCCCAGAATGATTCTCCTTTCTTGGCGCGACCATAGGAAAACTCTGAATCAGCTTTGAATGACTCAATTTTTTTTTCTGAGAACTGCCGTTTTATGTAGGTTGAATCGGTGCGTGTTGCTTGCGAAAAACTCAGCGATGAACACAGGCAACTAATCAGAATGAAAAGACTAATACGTTTCATGAATATCTGACTGGTTTTGCTGTTCATGGGATTTCCCAAAATTTTCAAGGCGCATCATCAGCCCTTTGGCCTCTTTGCGCTCGATCAGATTGTACGTTTGAAAAGCAAGCGCCAAAAAAACGAGCGACTGAAAGATGCCTGAGCCAAATGAATAAAGCAATGTGAAAATGATCATGCCGGCCTCTTGCCAAACGGGAAGTTCATTGCCTACATCCATTTTGTGGACGGCCAATGTTGCAGTGTAAATAATGAGGGGCACATACAGAATCAATGTCATGAATAGAATGATGATTACCATTACAAAGATTAGCCCGAATGTGCTCCACCACTTTTCTGAAATGATTTTAAAGGCACGACTCAGTGCGTCTCTGAAATCATCTCCTTCGATTACCATCAGAGGAGGAACCAGAGAAAATACAATCATTAGATAGATACAGGGTATAACCAACAGGATCAGACCCAAACCGGCCAGAATAAACAGGATGAGCATCGCTCCGAGCAGGGGTAAATAATTCTTCTTCACGCCCATCCAGATCTCACTTACTTCAATCGGGGCCGCATTTTTGCGTTGCTCATAAATACGCAAATATTCATACACAACAATCAATGCTGCTATATTACTTAGGATAGAAAACAGATACGCTAACAGCAGAAATCCATTGGTGGTACTGTTCACCGCATCTCCCTCACGAATACGCATGAGCGACTCGTTTTGATAAAGACCGTTAAATATTCCTTGAATTAGCAACATTGGCCCGCAGATATATATAAGGGCTTTTGCCAATGGCTTTACATTTTGCCGTGCGAACTCAAAGGTGATGTTGATCTTATCGCTAAAATCGCGCGTACGTCTCAGTTCAATCTTTGCGAACATATTTTTTTGAGATGATTACCGGAAAGATAAAAAAATAGTAAATGATAAAACCGAGTGAAACCAGGATGATTGTTGACTTGATTACTATGGGCATATTAGCGTAGCGGGTGATAAAAGATTCAATGAACCCGGCAACGATAAAAACGGGCATTAAACCCATCACTACTTTCAACCCATCTTTTGCTCCGGCTTTGAAAGATTCCATCCGGCTGTAGGTGCCCGGGAACAAAATACTATTACCCATTCGCAGGCCAGCGCCTCCGGCTAAAATGATCGCAGAAATTTCGAGTGTGCCATGCAGCATTACCACTAATATGGAGTCGGCTAATAAATTGTGTTGATAGAAAAGTGCAAAGAAAGCGCCCAGCATCACTCCATTTTGAAACAAAATGTATCCGGTGCCAAACGAAAATAGAATACCGAGGGCAAAGGCATTAAATGAAACGCGAATGTTGTTGAATGTAATGCGAAAAAACATATCCAACTGATCGGACGAGGCATAAACTCCTGTAGGATTCCCTTCTTTGATGTTTTCCAGGGTCATATTAACATAGGCATCACCCATGATCAGGCGCACAAATGTATCATCCTGAAGAGCAGAAATCGCACCGATGGCCGTTGCGATAAACGTAATCACCATAGAATAAAACATGGGCTTTCGCAACGAAGCAAATAGCATTGGGATCTCCTGTGTCCAATAGGTAATGAAGCGATTCTTCTCTTCGCGTTTCGTTTTATAAATACTTTGGTGAACCCGCAAGGCCAATTGATTTAAATAGGAAGTCGTTTCGCTATTCGGGTATTGCGTTTGGGCAAACGAAAGATCGTCTGTTAGCTGAATAAATAAATCGGCACGTGCATCGGGCGATAAATCGCCTTGCAGGATTTTCTTTTCATAGTCTTGCCACCGGGAGGCGTTTTGCTTAATAAATGCCGCTTCGCGCATGAAATTATCGACTCAGTTTGGCTATATCTTCCACCTTATTCCACACGCGCCACACGTTTTTGTAGCAAATCTTTTCGATATCTTCAGCCGTATAGCCGCGCTTGAGCAAAACAAAAATCAAATTCGGATATTGCGACACATCCTTCAAGCCGGTAGGCAGACTGTCGCCCACGCCATCAAAATCAGAGCCAATTCCCACGTGGTTGATGCCCACCAATTGAACAACATGGTCAATGTGGTTTGCTACTGTTTCCACATCGGCATATAAGGAAGGGTTTTGCTTTCTAAATTCTTCGATCACAGGTTTAGCGAGCGAGTCTGAATCAGTTAAATTTTTCTCTTTCAATAGTGCTCGCAATTTTTTGCGGTTGATCTCATTTTCAGCACGAACTGTTGAGTCTAAAAAAGTAGACCCAAAGTTGATTTGAATGACACCGTCATGCGCTGCCAATGTCTTGATCATGTCATCGCTCATATTGCGGATAAAGCCGGGTGTGTAAAACCGGCATGACGAGTGCGAGGCAATACAAGGCGCTTTGGATAATTTCATCACCTGATAAAATGTGCTATCCGATACATGCGAAATATCAACCATGATGCCCACGCGGTTCATTTCTGCTACTACGGTTTTGCCGAAAGGACTTAACCCGTTCCAAGTGCGGGTGGTATCGTAGGAGGAGTCGCAAATCTGATTGTCTTTACCATGAGTCAGTGTGATGTAGCGAATTCCGCGATCATAGAAATATTGAATGTTTTTTAAGTCATCGCCAACAGGCGCACCATTTTCCATACCCATCGGCAATGATATTTTTCCTGCTTTAAAGTTTGCTTCTACTTCAGCTGGTGTTTTGGCTAAAGCAAATTTGTCGGGCAATTGTTGGGTAATTCCATTGATCATGTTAATCATTGAGTCGGCCAGTGCTTTGCCTTTATCGGGTTGCAGTTGGTACGAAGAAGGAATGTAAATCGACATAAACGGAGCATCCAAGCCTCCTTTCTTAGCTCGCTCAAAATCAAAGTCACCCTCTTTTTCAGAAACCGAAATGGGAATGCTCATGTATTCGCGCTCGATTTTAAAGTTCTTTACCTTTAAGCGAAAAGGAAGATCTACGTGACCATCGGTAATAATAAACTGATGTGCTAACTCATCGGCATATGCGCGAAGTTGTTCATCGTTCATTCTTTCAACCGGTTTCTTATCTGCACATGAAAAGATGATAAAAACAACCAACAGAAGGCTTAGCGACCTCAATTTATTCATGACTTTGGTTTTATATTTGAACAGGAAAGATAATCGATCCTTTTTGCTATGCCAACCATAAATGTCCGTACAACTCAAAATGTTTTGATTCAGTATCAGGTGGCTGGTTTATGGGATCGTATCTTGGCATTTCTTATAGACGGAGCCATCTTTTTTGCTTATCTGGTTATCATGCAGATGATTATGTCTGAGTCTGGGTTAAGTCAGGGTTGGATTGCAACCATCATTTATCTTCCCATTTTTCTTTACAATCTCCTATTTGAGATACTCATGAACGGGCAAACACCCGGAAAAATGGCTATACAGCTTCGCGTGGTTCGGCTAGACGGAAATTCACCAACCATTCTCAATTATTTGTTCCGATTCTTACTTTGGCCCATAGATGTAATCATGGCCGGTTCAGTAGCCATCACCTGTATTGTTTTAACTCCCAATGCGCAGCGTTTAGGTGACATTGCCGGTGGAACTACCGTAGTAAAACTGAAAGCGGTAGCGTCCCATTCGGCAAATCAAATTTTGAAAAGTATCGAAGAGGGTTATGTGGTGCAGTTTCCTCAGGTGGTCAATTTGTCTGATCAGGACATCAAGTTGATTAAAGAAGTTTTGCACGTCAATCTACAATTTGCAAACTCCGAACCCAGAAACATTTTAACTGCCAAGATTAAAGTGCTATTGGGAATTGATTCAGATATGCCTCCGGTAAATTTTTTGTACACGATCTTAAAAGATTATCAGCATCTAACCTCTCAGATGAATGACTGAATTTACCAAAACGCAGTTAGCGTTGCGAAACGGGCAGGATAAACCAGAAGTATGGGTGGCTAACCGTGGATTGATCTATGATGTGACAGCCTCCAAGATGTGGCGCATGGGTAAACATTACGAGCATTGGGCGGGCCAGGATTTAACAGAAGAATTAAAAGATGCACCGCACACAGACAGAGTCTTTGAAAAATTTCAGGTAATCGGCATGTTACATGTAAGCAGCTAATTCGCCTTTCGTCTAAAACATCTAAAATTGTAGTTCATTTTTTTTTACTTGCACCAATGATCATCGTAGCAGACAGCGGAGGTTCAAAAATCGATTGGCGACTTCTTCGGAAGGATGGCACTATTGCCCAAGCGCAAAGCCCCGGCTTTAACCCGTACTATCAGCCCATCGAGCATTTGAAAGACATTTTAAAAGATTCATTGTTGCCGGTAGCAAACGAGCCGGTCGCCAAAATTTTCTTCTATGGCACCGGTGTATCTTCTGAGAAAAACCAACGAATTATTCAGGAAGCATTTTTAACTCACTTTAAAGATGCGCAAATTGAAGTAGGGTGGGATTTGCTGGCCGCTGCCCGCGCATTGTGTGGTCGTGAACCCGGTATTGCATGTATTCTTGGCACAGGTTCGAACTCGTGCTTGTATAATGGCGAAAAGATCATTGGCAATGTGGCTAATCTTGGTTGGATTCTGGCCGATGAAGGCTCTGGAACTTCATTGGGAAAAAAACTAATCTTTGACCGGTTTCGAAAGAAGATGCCTGCTAAGCTGGAAGAACAATTCAATACGCGTTTTCCGTGGTCACGCGAAGAAGTGCTCGAAAAAGTATATCAACAGGAAAAGCCAGGAGCTTTTCTGGCTAGCTTTGCCAAATTCATCTTTCAACATTTAAAAGAACCGTATTGCTATAATTTGGTATACGAAAGTTTCTCTGAGTTTTATGAGAATAATGTGATGAAGTACGAGAACTATCAAAACCTAAAAGTACACTTCACCGGCTCTATTGCTTTTTACTTCAGCGATGTGCTGCGCCAGGTGGCCAACGACAAAGGCATTACTGTTAAAAACATTCTCGAAGGCCCCATTGCCGGGCTTACTTTGTTCCACCAAAAAGACATTCAATAACCGTGACTACCACCGAAGCCTCATCTTTGCATGATCATCTCGATAAAATGGAGGTGGCCGATCTTTTGGCCCGCATCAACCACGAAGACAGTACAGTGCCTGCGGCAGTTGAAAAGTCCATTCCAAATATTGAGCGATTGGTAAAGGCGATTGTAGGCAAAATGAAAAACGGAGGTCGATTATTCTATATCGGTGCGGGCACCAGTGGTCGACTAGGTATTTTAGATGCTTCTGAAATTCCTCCGACTTATGGGGTATCGCATGGTAAGGTGATTGGCTTGATTGCTGGTGGCGACAAAGCCATTCGCAGTGCTGTAGAAAATGCTGAAGACGATGAGCAACAAGCATGGAAAGATTTAAACACCTTTTCCATCAACCAAAACGATGTGCTCATTGGTATTGCTGCTTCGGGGAGAACACCTTACGTAATTGGCGGAGTAAAGGAGGCACGAAGAAATAACATCGTCACAGGCTGCATCACCTGCAACGAAGGCAGTGAATTGGCAGCTGCAGTTGACCATCCGATTGAGGTAGTTGTAGGGCCGGAGTTTGTAACCGGTAGCACCCGCATGAAGGCAGGCACTGCACAGAAGTTAGTTCTCAATATGATTTCTACTGCGGTAATGATTCAGCTTGGGCGGGTGAAAGGCAATAAAATGGTGGATATGCAACTCACCAATCATAAACTTGTGAAACGTGGAGCTCGCATGATTATGGAAGAATTGAAAGTAAGTGCCGAAGAAGCTGAACACCTATTGAATGAGTTTGGCAGTGTCCGGAAAGCGATAGAAAGCCGGAAGTAATTAGCGCCTCGCGTCATTAAAGCAATGCCAGCTGCGCGCTACTAACTTCGATGTCCAACGGCACCAGATAATTTCGTTTCGACTTAAGTTCGACACACAACGCCCGTGTTCTGCGAACTTTTCCTTTTTTATACCACTTTCCTTGCAACCCAAAAATACTTCCTTCGGGCAGTTGCGATAAGAAAATGGCCTTTGCTGCTTTTTCATCATGTTGTCGAAAGGCGGCTGTCAGCTCTGAATCAGAAAAACTGGACGCCATCGGGTCGGCCATGTGTTTTTTGAGGATGGTAAGTAATGATGCCGGGTAGATTTCCCGATTGAGAACGGGATGCATCAGTTCCTGGAATTTTGATTTCCATTGATTTCCATGTGCTAATACACGCGATCCGTGAACGGCATGAACCTTTAGATGGGCTACTTCGTGAATGTAAGTCGTTAAGAATAGGTAAGGGTGCAAATCTTTATTGATGGTGATTTGCTGGGTTCGTCCGGGTCGGTAGCTGAAGTCACCTACTTTGGATGCTCGCGTTTTGGTGGTTTTGAAAATGAACGGATTTTCTTCCCATAGCCGAAAACAGTACTCGAAAGCAGCAGGTGGAATGTGCTCGGAAAGTATTTTACGGACGTTTTCTGAATTCATAGGCAATAAAAAAAGGCTTTATCACTAAAGCCTTTCCCGGGAAACAATCTTTGTGAGATTGATTACTTAACAGCAGCAGAATCAACTTTCGTTGTATCAGCTGCAGCAGTAGCGGCAGCAACAGCTGCAGCAACTGAATCAGCTGCGCGAGTTGAATCAGCCTTAGCTTTAGCAGCAGCTTCTTCTTTAGCTTTGCCACCACCGCAAGCTACCATTGCTACTGCAAAGGCACATACGATAACAGATGCGATAAATTTTTTCATAGTTTACAGGTTATTAAAATTTTGCGCAAAGGTAGCAGAAACGGTCAAATTGGAAGCGTTACGTAAGAAAAAATTATGTTTTTTATCCAAAATCACCTTTAAACCAATCTTACCTATCGTTCATTAGGCAAATCAATCGTTTGCTATTACTTCTTCCGGAAGAATAAACGAATGGGTACTCCTTCAAAATCAAACTTTTCTCTTAGTCTGTTTTCTAAAAACCGCTGATACGATTCCTGAATGTATTGGGGCAGATTACAGAAAAAAGCAAAGGCCGGAGACTTGGCGGTCACCTGTGTGATGTACTTGATTTGAATATGTTTGCCCTTCATACCCGGTGGCGGATAGTGGACTATTTCAGGGAGCATTGCATCGTTCAGTTGAGAAGTAGGAATGCGCTTCGTTTTGTTGTTAAAAACAATCACTGCCTTTTCTATGACCTGAAAAATCCTTTGTTTGGTCAATGCCGATGCGAAAATCATGGGGATATAATCGATAGGAGCCAATTTCTCCAACATATCCTTCTTGAATGTATCGGCAGTTTTGGTGTCTTTCTCAATCAAGTCCCACTTATTCACCATGATCACAATGCCCTTGTTCTGCTTTTGCGCTAGTACAATGATGTTAATATCCTGCGACTCTAAACCTCTTTCGGCATCGACCACTACAATAACAACGTCACTTTCTTCCAAAGCCCGAAGTGATCGCAATACCGAATAAAACTCAACATCCTCTATTACCTTGCTTTTCTTACGAATACCGGCTGTGTCGATCAAAATAAAGTCATTGCCAAACATTTTGTAACGCGAGTGAATGGCATCTCGAGTAGTACCGGCCTCGTCTGTCACAATGCTGCGCTCATTGCCTAGCAAAACATTCAACAAAGATGATTTTCCTGCATTGGGTCTACCGACAATCGCAATTTTAGGAATGCCCGCATCCGGATCCTCCACACCTTCACTGGCAAAGGTTTTTACCAAAGCATCCAGCAACTCTCCGGTTCCACCTCCATTTTCAGACGAAATCGGAAAAACCTCGCCCATGTTTAATTCATAAAACTCGTTGGCTTCTAAGTTTTTGGATGGCGTATCCGCTTTGTTGGCCGCTACAAACACCGGTTTTTTAGATCTGCGAATGATTTTGGCAAACTCGTGATCAAATCCCGTAAGGCCCGTTTTGCAATCGACCATAAAAATGACGGCCGTGCACTCATCCAGCGCCATTTCTACCTGCTTGCGAATTTCCGATTCAAACTTATCATCAGAGCCGGTCACATACCCGCCCGTATCGATTACGGTAAAAAATTTGTTTGTCCACTCAGCATAGCCGTAGTGGCGATCGCGGGTAACGCCCGGCATATCGTCCATAATGGCTTGCCGCTGCTCTACGAGGCGATTAAAAAAAGTAGATTTCCCTACGTTTGGCCTTCCTACAATTGCTACAATATTTGCCATAAGATTTTAAAAGCCGGGGCATAAGCCCATAAATGATGTTTGAAGCCGCAAGTTAAGTCAATAGTGCCTAATTGAGAGCACTTTATTCCAGATAGCCAAAATGCTTGAGCTTGAGTCTGTGTTTGCGCCAGTTATCGGCCACTTTTACATGCGTTTCCAGAAAAACTTGCTTGCCAAAGAAAGATTCGAGGCTTTTGCGGGCTTCGGTACCCACTTTTTTCAGTGAACTGCCTCCTTTTCCGATCAAAATGCCTTTTTGAGAGTCGCGCTCCACATAGATAGTCGCACGAATCTTAATGATCTTTTCCTCTTCCTTAAAGGATTCGATGCCTACTTCCGAGCTATAGGGAATCTCCTGATCGTAGTTGGTAAATATTTTTTCGCGAATCATCTCAGCCGCAAAAAACCGCTCGCTGCGGTCGGTGAGGTCGTCTTTGGGGTAATAGCCGGGGTGCTCGGGCAAATACTTTTTGATGATGGGAAGGAGTGTGTCTAAATTTTCGCCTGAAACGGCAGAAACCGGAATGATTTCTACGGCCTTGATTAGGTCTTTCCAATAGGCAATCTTATCGACTACCTGTGATCCTTTCGCCAAATCAATTTTGTTGATCAATAAAATGACGGGCGTAGCCAGATTTTTCAGTGGCTCAAACAACTTCTCATCAAATTTCTCACCCAGTTCCACAATCAGCAGCACCAAATCCGCATCGTCCAGCGAAACTTTCACGTAGCTCATCATGGCTTCGTGTAGTTCGTATTTGGGTTCCAGCATGCCTGGCGTGTCGGAATAGACGATTTGAAAGTCTTCGCCATTCAAAATGCCCATAATGCGGTGGCGAGTAGTTTGCGCCTTGGCGGTGATGATGGATAGATTTTCACCCACCAACCGGTTCATCAGGCTCGATTTGCCCACATTGGGCTTGCCAACAATACTAACGAAACCGGATTTGTGTGGGGTGGGCATTGATAAAATGAAATGAGGGCATTTGATGCCCTCGATTATTGAACGAGGGCAAATTTAATCATTTTTTGCCCTTGTTGATACGTAAAGGAAGTTTTGGAAGCTTGAATGGGTGAGTATAAAAGAAAAGAGACCGTTTTATCGGTCTCTTTTGGTTTTGTAGCGGGGACAGGACTCGAACCTGTGACCTTTGGGTTATGAGCCCAACGAGCTACCAACTGCTCCACCCCGCGATTTGGATGGCAAAAGTAGAACCATTAAGATTAATAAGCAAATCTGCTTTTGAGACTAGTCCCATTAAAATTTTCTTGAGACGAATTTTCCCAAACTAGGAGAAAATGTTTTATGTGTATTCGTTTGTATTGTTATTCGGGAAAACGGAAAACGCTGAATTCAAATTGTATTCGCAGTTTTGACTGCTTGGTGTGTGATTACATCCTATCCTGAGACCTGTGGCACACAGGTTGCGATGAGTGTTCAACAAAAGCTAATCCCCATGAGAACATTCATCGCACTCTCCACCACCATGCTGCTCGTGATCGCATCTCTTTCCATGGCAGCACCCAAACCCAGCTTGACAACGCTTTCAGACAATCAATTTTTTATTTTGAAGACGACTAGGCAATTCAAAGGCGGGGAAGTGGAAGTTTATTCTTCCTCGGGCTATCTGGTCACTTCACATCGCCTCATCCGAAGAAAAATGGTGATCGACTTTAAGCATGTTAGCCAAGGAACCTATCGGATTAAAGTAAAAAAAGGGGCCAACGTTGAAGAATTTACCTTCACTAAGAACTAATCAATCCAAAAATGAAATTTATCAAAAGCACCTTCTCCCGCACCGTCTACCTGATGCTTTTTATATGGTTGTAGCCTTTTTCTGAAGCTGAGATATCAAAAAGAGTCCCGCAAAAGTGAGCACCCCGTTAATAATCAAAATCTCAATCCCGATTTTGTAACCACTAAACCACTTCTCTGAATTCGAACTGAGTACATAGGAGAGCAATGGAGATAGAATACAGCAAGCCAGCACCATCACACCCTGCACGTTTCGTTTGGTAAAAATGCCGAAGGCAAAAAGTCCTAACAGCGGACCATAGGTATATCCGGCCACATTCAATACGGCATCAATCACCGATTTTTCATTCAATTCTTTAAAAACAAGAATGATGATGAGAAACAGCAGCGAAAAGCCAACATGCACGATGAATTTCTGACGTTGCTTGACCGCTTCGGTTTTGTTTTTGAATTGAAGAAAATCAATGCAAAACGAAGTGGTGAGCCCGGCCAAAGCGGAGTCGGCACTGGCGTACGAGGAGGCGGTAATTCCAAGCAAAAATAGAATTCCCACGAAAGTACCCAATTCATTGAAGGCAAGACGCGGATACAATTCGTCTGACAATTCAGGGATTGCCAAACCCTTTTGTGCACTGTAGATGTATAATAGAGCGCCCAGCGTTAGGAATAGAAGATTAACGAAGACTAGTGTAAGGCTAAACCAAAACATGTTTTTCTGCGCATCGCCCAATGTTTTGCAGGTCAGGTTTTTTTGCATGATCTCCTGATCGAGCCCCGTCATGGCAATGGCAATAAAGGCTCCGCCAAAAAATTGTTTAGGAAAAAACAGTTTGGAATTGACATCGTCAAAATAAAAAATCCGGGAATAGCCATTTTCTTGAATAGCCGAAACCATCGAGGCAAAACTGAAATCGAGCTTATCGGCAATTTGCCAAACGGTTACCGCCACAGCGGTCACTAAAAAGAGCGTTTGGAATGAATCGGTCCATACAATTGTCTTTACACCGCCCTTGAAAGTATACACCCAAATCAGCACAATGGTGGTGGCAACCGTAACGAAGAAGGGTACATGCCAGGCATCGAACAAGAAAAGCTGGAGAATAGTGGCCGCTAAAAATAACCGCAGGCTGGAGCCAACGGTGCGTGAAATCAAAAAGAAAAGTGCCCCGGTTTTATACGCCCAATTATCGAAGCGTTGCTCCAGATAAGTATAAATTGAAACAACGTTTAACCGATAATAAAGCGGCATCAATACCCCAATAATCACCCAATACCCAAACAAGTACCCAATTACCACCTGAAAATACCCAAACCCAATTTTTCCCACATTGCCAGGCACCGAAACGAATGTAACTCCCGAAAGAGAGGAGCCAATCATACCAAAGGCAACTAAATACCAAGGCGACTGGCGGTTTCCGGTAAAGAAAGTAGTGCTGTCGGCTCCTTTGGAAGTGAAGTAAGAGATAGTAATCAGTGCCAGAAAGTAGACAACGAGAATGGAAGATACCAGCAGTGGCGACATAGTCAGTAGATTGAAATGGAAAACTACGCTAAGTTTTGAAGAATAAAAACCCTGGTTGGCTCTGGAAAGAAGTTGTGGGAACGGCTCACATTTGATCTGATCTATCGTTCCTTTTTTTTACTTTTGCACAACTGATAATCGTGAACACACAAGAACAAGAATTGGTTGATTTGTTGGAAGCGGTGGAGATAACCGATGTAAAAGATCTGGTTGTCTTCAACGATGATTTCAATACGTTTGATCACGTGATTAACACACTCATTCGCGTGTGCAAGCATACGCCCGAACAAGCCGAGCAGTGCACCTTGCTCATTCACTTCAAAGGTAAGTGTACCGTGCGCACCGGTTCGTACGATCAGTTGAACCCAATGCGCGAAGCTATTTGCGATGCTGGCATTGACGCAAAAATCATTTAATCCAGTGACAGTTTTTGCTGCACTGAATTTCTAACGACCTAAGAATTGTGGAGTATCCCTCAAAATTGATTGAAGACGCTGTAAACGAAGTGGCCAAGCTGCCCGGCATTGGCAAGAAAACGGCTTTACGGTTGGTGCTTCATTTAGTGAAGGAGGGACAACACAAAACCACAGCGCTTACGGAATCACTCAACCAACTACGCAGCCAAATTCGTTTTTGTAACACCTGTCATAATATTTCAGATGAAGAGGAGTGTGGTATCTGCAAAAGTCATCGCAGGGATAAATCCGTATTGTGTGTGGTGGAGGACACACAAGATGTGATGGCCATAGAAAACACATCGCAGTTCACAGGAATTTATCATGTGCTAGGAGGCGTGATCTCACCCATGAATGGAGTCGGTCCGTCTGACTTAAAGATAGATTCACTTGTTACTCGTGTCTCAGCACCGGATTCGCATATAAAAGAAATTATTTTGGCACTCAGCCCTACCATGGAAGGAGACACTACCAGTTTTTATATCAACAGAAAACTGTCGGCTCTGCCGTTGAAGATTACATCGATTGCAAGAGGTGTTCCGGTGGGTGGCGATTTAGAATATGCCGATGAAATCACGTTGGGACGAAGCATTCTTGGACGTACGTTGTTCAATTAAGCCACAGATTGCCTTGGCATACTTTATAAATTCACTACTTTTATATCTTAAAATAAGCTGAATGGCTACGATTTTAAAGAAAAATCTGAAAGACAAGGAGCGGTCGAAGAAATTCAATAAGGCGATTGCTGTGAAGGGCGTTGACACAACCAGATTTTGTGGTGTTATAAAATTGGCCAAAGATCCATTGGTCATTCAAAAGGAACTTCGGGATGAGTGGGAGTAGTATTGTTCTTGACACAAATATTGCTTTGTATTTGCTGGCAGGAGATCAAAAATTGTCCAGCCTACTCTTTCAAAAGAAGTTATATCTTTCATTTATCTCCCAGTTGGAGCTTTTAGGTTTTAAAGGAATAACTACCAAACAACATGCAGAGATATCAAAGTTTATTCAAGCATGTATTGTAATTGATATCAATGAAGAAATAAAAACAGAAGTGATTTCTTTGCGAAGAACTCACAAGTTGAAATTGCCAGACAGCATCATCTTGGCTACTGCTTTGTATTTAGATCTTCCCCTCATAACCTCTGATACCGACTTTAAATCCATCGAACATCCACAAATTATTATTTACGAATAAATATGAATCACCTTTCGAACCGAATCAACGCTATTGAAGAATCTGCCACACTAGCCATGGCTGCCAAAGCACGCGAATATAAAAACCGTGGCATCGATGTGGTTAACTTAAGTTTGGGCGAACCCGACTTTAAAACTCCCCAACACATTTGCGATGCAGCGAAGAAAGCGATTGATGACGGAAAATATTTTTCATATCCTCCCGTAGCGGGATATCAGGATTTGCGCGAAGCCATTGCAGCAAAATATGCCAGTGAAAACAAAGTGCCCTACAAGGCTGAGAACATTGTCGTTTCTAACGGAGCGAAACAATCCATCGCCAATGTAATGTTGGCATTACTCAATCCGGGCGATGAGGTAATCATCTTCGCACCTTATTGGGTAAGTTATGATGCACTTGTGCGCTTGACGGAAGCAACGCCTGTGATCGTGAAAGGAACAATTGACCACGATTTTAAAGTAACTGCGCAGCAAGTAGAGAAGGCCATCACACCAAAAACAAAAGCCATTATTTTCTCTTCGCCTTGCAATCCTACGGGTTCAGTTTTCTCAAGAACGGAATTAGAATCCATTGCAGAGGTAGTGAAGAAACACAACCTGCTCATTATTGCCGATGAAATTTATGAGCATATCAACTTTACTGGCGAGCGTGTAAGCATGGCTTCCCTTCCGGGGATGTTTGATCGCACGATAACCGTCAACGGTTTTGCGAAAGGTTTTGCGATGACCGGCTGGCGTGTAGGTTACATCGCTGCACCGAAATGGATTGCCGATGGCAGCAACAAAGTGCAAGGACAAATTACTTCAGCGAACTGTTCTATTTCACAGCGTGGCGCATTGGCCGCGATTACCGGAGATATCGAGCCAACCAATAAAATGGTGACTGAGTATCACAAGCGCAGAGACATAGTTTATAACCTTCTGAAGGAAATTCCGGGAGTAAAAGCAAACTACCCACAAGGCGCGTTCTACTTCTTTCCGGATGTGAGTTACTACTTCGGCAAGAAAGATGGAGACACTGTGATTAAAAATGCAGATGATTTTTGTTTCTTCATGTTGGATAAAGGTCACGTTTCACTGGTGCCCGGTGGTGCGTTTGGTGATGATAATTGTGTGCGTTTGTCGTATGCCGCTTCTGAAAAGGATCTGGTAGAAGCGATGAAGCGCATGAAAGAAGCATTGGCCACATTAGCATAATTTCAATGGTTGTTCCGGCAGACATATTTCAATCATTTGCAAAACTCAATGTGCTGATCATTGGTGATGTGATGCTGGACAGCTACATCTGGGGATCGGTAGACCGGATTTCTCCGGAAGCTCCCGTTCCCATCATCCATGTAAAAAAGCGAGATCATCGGTTGGGGGGTGCTGCCAACGTTGCTTTGAACGTGCATGCACTCGGAGCGAAGCCGGTGCTCTGCGCACTAATTGGCGATGATGACGATGGAAAAAACTGGTTCAACGTCTGCATGAAAAAAACCTTTCTGTGGATGGGATTATTGTGAGCACCGAAAGACCCACCACCGTAAAAACCAGAATTATCGCCAGCCACCAGCATGTGGTGCGTGTGGACGATGAATCCGATAAAGTGACTAGTGCACAAGAACAAGTGCAACTCTGGATGCGCATTGAAAAATTATTGCCACAATGTGATGTGGTGATTTTTGAAGATTACGACAAAGGAGTTTTGTCGGCTGAGTTAATTGAGAAAGCGGTTAATCTGGCGCTGAAACTCAACATTCCAACCGTAGTTGATCCCAAGAAAAGAAATTTTTTAGCCTACCAGCGCGTCACCTTATTCAAACCCAATTTGAAGGAACTGCGCGAAGGATTAAAAGTAGAAGTAGAGGCTGGAAATCAAAGCCAGGTAGAAAGCGCTGTTACTTTGTTGAAAAACAAGTTGAATGCCGAAGGCGTGATGCTCACTTTATCCGAGCATGGTGTCTACATTGATTTTCAGCAACAGAAAAGAAAAATTCCGGCTCATGCCCGCGAAATTGCAGATGTTTCCGGAGCCGGTGATACGGTCGTTAGCATAGCGGCATTGTGTGTGGCTTTAAAACTTTCTCCGGAATTAATTGCCGAATTATCCAATCTCGGAGGCGGACTAGTATGCCAGCATGTAGGCGTTGTGCCCATTGACCGAGAAGAGTTGATTCAGGAGTCCAAAATGCTGGTACAATAAAAAAGCCTTTCATTGCTGAAAGGCTCTATGGGGTGGGCGACGGGACTCGAACCCGCGACCCTCAGAATCACAATCTGATGTTCTAACCAACTGAACTACGCTCACCGTTTTGAGGACTGCAAATGTAGGCACCCAAATTCAAATCACAAAGCTAGAATCGCAGGAATTGGAGCCTTTCGCCTGTTTTGCCTTCATTAATTAGACCATTTTTATAGGCTCGGTGCCCCGAAACCCACGTGTCGGTAATTTTTGAATGGAAGGTTTCGCCTTCAAAAGGCGACCAGCCGCACTTCGCCAGAATGTTGTTTTTCTCCACTTTCCAAGGGCTATTGGGGTCTACCAGCACCAAATCCGCAAAATATCCCTCACGAATGAAGCCGCGCCTGTCGATTTGAAAAAGAATGGCCAGGTTGTGGCTCATTTTTTGTACTATTTTTTCCAAGCTAATTTTCCCCTGCCGATGCAACTCCAGCATAGCCACGATACTATGTTGCACGAGCGGTCCGCCCGAAGGCGCGCTGAAATATTTATTGTTTTTTTCTTCGATGGTATGCGGAGCGTGGTCTGTGGCAATCACATCAATGCGATCATCCAGCAGTGCTTTCAAAATTTCTTGTTGATCGCTGGCGGTTTTGATAGCCGGATTCCATTTTATGTTCATGCCTAAACGTGCATAGTCGGCTTCATTAAACCATAGGTGATGAATGCAGGCTTCAGATGTGATTTTTTTCTTTTCGAGCGGAATGGTGTTATCGAATAGGAAAGTTTCTTTTGCTGTGGAGATATGCAGAATATGTAAACGAGTGCCGTGCTTTTTAGCAAGACCCGCAGCAAACGAAGAAGATTTGTAACATGCTTCTTCACTGCGGATGATTGGGTGGTAGGTCACCGGACAATCTTCGCCATACTTTTCTTTGAAGTCGGCCAGATTTTTAAGAATCGTGGCTTCATCCTCACAATGCGTTGCAATTAATCCGGAAAACTGTGAAAATATTTTTTCGAGCGTTGTCGGATTATCAACCAGCAGATTGCCGGTGGAGGACCCCATAAAAATTTTTAGTCCGCAAACATTCTTCAAGTCTGTCTTTAGTACTTCCTCCAGATTTTCATTGGAGGTTCCCATGAAGAAAGAATAGTTTGCCAATGAAGATTGTGAAGCGATCTCATATTTATCGGCCAACAACTTTTGTGTAAATGCGGGAGGATTGGTATTGGGCATCTCCATAAAACTGGTAATGCCACCCGCCACAGCTGCACGTGACTCCGTATAGATGGTGCCCTTGTGCGTAAGCCCCGGCTCACGAAAGTGAACCTGATCATCGATCGCACCAGGCATCAACCATTTGCCGGAAGCATCAATTACTTCATCATTTGGTTCGGCAGAAATTTTTTTATCGATCTTTTCAATAAAAGACCCTTTGATTCGCACATCGCCAACGAAGACCTTGCCTTCGTTTACTATTTTTGCGTTCGTTATGAGTGTAGCTTTCATTACCTTGTAAAGATACGATCAGACTGAACCCACTGCAAATGACATGGAATGACTTTAAGTTGAATAAGCAATTGCTGGATGCGGTGGCTGATGCAGGATTTGAAATACCCACCGAAATTCAGGAAAAGTGCATTCCATTGATTTTAGGTGGCCAGCAAGTAATTGGTATAGCGCAAACAGGAACCGGTAAGACGGCCGCCTATTTATTGCCTGTACTGATGAAGGTAAAATTTGCGCAAGGCACTGATCCCCGCGTACTTATCTTGGTGCCCACCAAAGAATTGGTGGTGCAAGTGGCTGCGCAAGTTGCCGCATTAACCAAATACACCGACTTGCGTACCGGTCACATCTACGGGGGAGTCGGCCCCAAAACCCAAATCGAAAATATTCAAAAGGGGTTGGATATTTTGGTCGCAACGCCAGGCCGCTTTTTGGAAATCTATCAGCGCAATGAAATTGTCACCAAGCAAATTAAAACGTTGGTACTCGATGAAGCAGACCGCATGATGGACATGGGTTTTATGCCGCAGCTCCGAAAAATTTTTGAAGTAATACCCAACAAGCGACAGAACTTACTTTTCTCGGCCACTTTTCCTCAACGTGTTGAACGGCTCTCACAAGAATTTTTAGAGTTTCCTGTTCGGATTGAAATTACGCCACCTGCTACCGTTTCCATTCAGGTCGAACAGGAATTGTATTTTGTACCCAACAGCCGCACGAAAATTAATTTTTTAGAACATCTGTTATTAGATCATGCAGTTTTTAACCGCGTGATGATTTTTACACGCACGAAGGAAGCAGCCAATCAGATTTTTAAATTTTTAGATCGCAAAGGATACGGTCCTGTGAAGGTAATTCATTCGAACAAAGGCCAGAATAGTCGTATCAACGCGGTGAACGAATTCAAAGAAGGCGAGCTTCGCATTTTAGTTTCTACCGATGTAGCTTCGCGCGGCATTGATGTCACCAATGTGTCGCATGTAATCAATTTCGATGTGCCCATTGTGTATGAGGACTATGTGCATCGTACGGGCCGCACGGGCAGAGCCTTACAGGTAGGCATGGCGATTACACTCGTGACGGAAGCAGAAAAATATCATATTGATAAAATTCAAAAGATTATTCGTGAGAAAATTCCGGTGCGCATGATGCCACCGCATATTGAACTTGCCGATACTCCTTACGAAGAAGCGCAAGACATGGCACGTGAAATTGATCGGCAAAAAAGATATGAAGACCCTGAGTTCAAAGGGGCCTTTCATGAAAAGAAAGGATCGTAGTACTTTTATCAGCTCAGCAAAAAGAATAAAGCAGCGCCTCCAGCAATCACTAAAGCGGTGATCACTCCAATCGTACGCATCATTTTTTGACGCCTGACTTTTTTAAGATAGTCGGGAATGTTGTCGATGGCTGTGCGCAAACGAACGAGTGCTGATCCGTTTTTCTCGATGTAGTCAAAAGCACCCATTTTAAGCGCTTTCGTGGCAGTGTACACATCGTTATCTGCAGAAAGAAAAACAATAGGTGTTTCGCCCGCTTTTTCTTTCAGATCTTTGATGTAGTCAATACCTAACTCATTTCCACCCAAGTGCTGATCCAATAAGATTAAGTGAGGATGCTCGCCCAATTGATTTAAACACTCTTTAGCAGTTAAAAAGGATTTTACTTCAAAGCCAAGTTGATTTAAGTGAGCGCTGATAATTTTTTGGTAACTCACATTGTCGTCAATTACATAAGCAGTTTTCATAGTTCATTTATTTTATAGTGGGTTGAATTGTCTCATTTTAAGACTGAAGTTCCGTTTTTGAGAATAACCTCAGATCTTTTTCCAACAGCTTCAGTTGATCCAGCATTGTGTTTAAACTGATCACTTGATCAGTAGTAATCGGTTGGCTGATTGTTTTCAAGGAGATGATTTGTTGGTGCAGAGAGGCGCATCCCAAAAGACCAACCATTCCTTTTAAATCATGAATTTCACTTCGTAATGATGCGATTTCGCACCGTTTTATGAAGTTTTGAATGTTTCTGATTCGTGTTGGTATTTCGTTTAAAACGATAGCCAAGATCTCTTTGCCTAACCCCAAATCATCTCCGATGGTAGCATAAAATTCTTGCCTGCTAAAGATCGCATAGGGTGGATGTATGGATGCATTCATGGGGATTTGTTGCATTTGGTTTCCCACCATCTTGCAAGTGTTGTACCACTATTTCGGGTTGAGTACTGGTGAAAGGCTTTGTCTTAAACTTTACGCCATTGATCTAATTTCAAACAGCTTTAATCGAATAGAAAATTCGATCCCTATCTGGTCATCTACTTTTGAACCATAAAAGGCAGCGGAAGCCGCCAGCAATGGTAAATAAGACAAAATAATTCCTCACGAAAAAGAATAATAAATGAAAAGAGCATTTGACATTCTCGCCTCATCAACCGCTTTGTTGATTTTGGCACCGGTACTGGTATTGATTGCCATTATGGTTAAGCTCGAATCTCCGGGTCCTGTATTTTATTCTTCGTATCGAGCAGGTATGAGCTATGATCGATTTAAGCTGATAAAGTTTAGAACGATGAGTGCCAACGCGGATTCGAAACTGAAAGACCTGGCGCATCTCAATCAGTATGAATCAGCACACGCCACCAGTGATGTGTGTGAACAGTGCAGCTATCTGCCGGTAGCCGCTTGCACTTTAATAGTCATGCCGAACGGATCCTATTCATGCGAGCGCTGGGAATCAGCAAAAGCAAAATCAAAAGCCGCTTTTTTCAAATTCAAAGATGATCCGCGAATCACGCCATTCGGAAAATTTTTACGCAACACCAGTCTGGATGAATTGCCACAATTGATCAATGTATTGCGAGGCGATATGTCGCTGGTTGGCAATCGGCCATTGCCCCTCTACGAAGCTGAGAAGTTAACGGCAGACGTGAGCGCTCAACGATTTTTAGGCCCTGCGGGAATCACCGGTTTGTGGCAGGTAACCAAACGCGGCAGAGGCGGTGCGATGTCGGAGGAGGAAAGAATTCAATTGGACAATCACTATGCGCAGAATTATTCTTTTCTAGGAGACATTCAACTCGTGCTGCGCACCATCCCGGCTTTATTTCAAAAAGAAAATGTATAACAACTAAAATCAAACAAAGAAAATATGAATCTATCATTTATTGGAACAGGATATGTAGGCTTAGTAAGTGCTACTTGCTTTGCAGAAATGGGTAATCAGGTTTATTGTGTAGACGTGGACGCTGAGAAAGTAGTGCGTTTGCAAAGTGGTCGATTAACAATTTACGAGCCCGGACTGGAGCAATTGTTTGATCGCAATGTGCGCGATGGCAGAATGCAATTCACAACACACCTACACATGGCGGCAATGCATGCCGATGTTATTTTCTTAACACTGCCCACACCACCACAAGAAGATGGATCAGCTGACCTTTCGTATGTGCTGTCGGTTTGTGAACAACTTGTGCCTGTGTTAAAGCAGCAGTATAAAATTTTGGTTACTAAAAGCACTGTACCGGTTGGCACAGCAGATAAGATCACACGACTGTTGGAGAATGCCGGATTGCATGCTGGTAAACAATTTGACGTGGTATCTAATCCGGAATTTTTACGAGAAGGTTCGGCTGTCGTTGATTTTATGAAACCGGAGCGTGTGGTGATTGGAACTACAAGCTCGCGCGCTGAAGAAATGATGAGAACACTCTACGAACCATTTGTGCGCAATGGCAATCCGATTTTAGCAATGGATGCCCGTTCTTCTGAGCTAGTGAAGTATGCAGCGAATGGATTTTTAGCCATGAAGATCAGCTTCATGAATGAGATTGCCAACTTGTGCGAACGTAGTGGTGCGAATATAGAAAAAATCAGAAAAGGCATTGGATCAGATAGTCGCATTGGTCATCAATTTCTATATGCAGGATTAGGCTATGGCGGAAGTTGCTTCCCGAAAGATGTGCAAGCTCTTTCTTTCACCAGTCACGAATTCGATTATTCATTTGAGATTTTAGATGCTGTGATGAATGTAAACAAACGTCAGCGCAAGCAAATGATTGACCGAATGGAAGCGCAGATGGGATCGCTGCAAGGAAAAAAGATTGGCTGCTGGGGATTGGCGTTTAAACCAAACACCGATGATATCCGCGAGGCACCTGCTCTTTGGTTGATTGATGAACTCACGAAGCGCGGAGCAAGTGTGATTGCCTACGACCCTGCTGCTATGGAAAATACCCAGCGAGTTTTACCCAACATTCAATATGCGAATGACCTCTACGAAGCTACTCACAATTGCCACGCATTGCTGATTTGTACCGAGTGGAACGAGTTCAGAAATCCAGACTTTGAAAAACTGAAGTATGAGTTGTTAAATCCGCTGGTATTCGATGGCCGAAATTTATTCGATCAGGCTAAGATGGCTTCTCTCGGATTTGTTTATCACAGCATTGGTCGCGCCACATTGCCGGCCGAACCTTCTTATGAATTGCAACTCAAATTGGCGGTATAAATCAATCAACCCATCAGATTATGGAATCAGTTTCAATCATCACCTTGAATTATAACACCACACACCATACGATTGCCTTGTTAAAAAGCATTGAGCGAGTGTATGGTAAGGCGCTTCAGGTCATTGTAGTAGACAATGGCTCTGCTGAAAACCCGGAGGAAATATTGACCAAACAATTTCCGTGGATCGACTTCATCCGCAGTGAACGTAACCTCGGATTTGCCGGTGGCAACAACCTGGCTATGTGTGTTGCGCAAGGAGAATATTTGTTTTTTATTAATAATGATACTGAGTTTGGCAGCGACATTTTATGGCGTATGGTTGACCTTCTCAGCCAGTTTCAATGTGTTGGTATGCTGTGTCCCACCATTCACTATCACGATCAGCCTGAGAAAATTCAGTATGCTGGATTTACGGCACTGGACAAAATTACCGGCAGAAACAATTGTCTGACGAAAGCAGAGCCCGGTCCGGCCGGAATGTCGCTTACACATTATGCACATGGGGCGGCCATGTTGGTTCCTCGCAGAGTGATAGACCAAATTGGTCAGATGCCGGAGAATTATTTTCTGTATTACGAAGAACTCGATTGGAGCGAACGAATTCGCAGAGCCGGATACAAAATAGCTGTAGACACACAATCTGCATTTTATCATAAAGAATCTCAGTCAGTGGAAACGTTAAGTGATTTGAAGAGCTACCTGCTGACGCGCAATCGGATTTTGTTTATGCGTAAGTATTCAAGTCGCGCGCACCTAATTCTTTTCTGGATTTTCTTCTTAGGTGTGGCAACTCCAAAGCATCTGTTGAAAAATTTGGCAGAGTTAAGAATCAAAAATAGCTGGGCCTTTTTGCAGGCTGTCGGTTGGAATTTCTTCAACTCTGTTCATTCCACTTCGATTGGTTACAAGTTTAACTACCTCCGTCATGATGCATAATCGTTTTCAAGTTCCCGGCTGGGTAAGTCAGCATGATTTTGCTCAGACACATTTTTCGCTGATGCAATTAGAAGAACTGGCGCATTTGCGAAAGCAACTCATGCGATTTCAATCTGCAGAGCCGATTGTCTCGATCGTCATTCCGGTATGGAATGAAGAGAAAAATATTGTGCGCACACTTTCTTCTTTTGCAAACATGCATGTGCCTTATGATTGTGAATTAATTATAGTAAATAACAACAGCACCGACCGCACTGCGGAAATTCTGGATTTGTTGGGAGTGAAAGTAATTCATGAAAAGCGACAAGGCATTGCACATGCGCGCCTCACGGGACTACGCGCATCCAAAGGAGTTTATCAATTGTGTGGAGATGGCGATTCGTTGTATCCACCTGATTGGATTTCTGAAATGGTTAACCCATTGATCAAGAATCCTTCTATCACTTGTGTATACGGAAATTACAGCTTTACACCCGCAGCTCATTTATCGCGATGGCAATTGGGTTTGTATGAGTTAGTGGCTGAATGTTTGTTTGAATGCCGGAGATGGCGCAGAGAATTTTTGAATGTGCGTGGAGCCAATTTTGGATTCCGTGTGTCGGAGGGTTTGGCAGTGAGAGGTTTTGAAATGCCGGTCACACGAGTTTATGATAATGAAGAAGGTGCCAGCACATTTGTTGTATTTGGTGAAGATGGTCGCATGGGAAGAAAGCTGGGCGAGATTGGAAAGATAAAATTAGTACGCAGCTACCGAGCAAGAATCTGGACAAGCTCTCGCAGGTTATTGAAAGATGGCACGTTGGCGCAAGCGTTCAAGAATCGATTCGTGAAAGAAACTGCTCGTCTGCTCGAATATGCTTTTGGATCGCGGCAATTGACTTTCACCACTGATCAACTTCAGGCTGAAAAAAAATAGTCTCAACCCGAACTTACTTATGAAAAGAAAAGCCATTATTACGTTTGCCGTAGGGTATCAGTTTGAGCACATTCAACACTTTATCTTGTCGTGTCAAACATTTTGCCCTGATGCAGATCTATTTATTTATGTGGGTAGCAATATTCGTGATCTTCAAGAGCAGTGTAAGTCATTCAGTAATGTAAAACTGATTCGTTACCAAGAATCGCTGCTCCCCAAAATACTTAGCAAGCTGGCAATGCAATCCGCTTGGGGTGGAAAAAAGCTCGCTCAACTTATACAACTCCTATATCATTGGCTAAATAAGTCAAATGGGTTAGAGATGTGGGCAACACCATTGGTACAGTTTATGGTGAAAAGATTCTTTTTGATTCAAAAATTAATGATCTCATTGCCTCATGAGCAAATTATGCTCACCGACATTCGCGATGTGTTGATCGTATCGGATCCTTTTGAGCAATTAGGTTCAAGCATGATTGTTACAGGCGAAGAACCGGTTGCTATTAAGGATAGCGACTTTAATCGAAGATGGTATGAGGCCACCTATTCGAAGGAGCAATTAACAATGATTGAAAACCTTCCAGTGCTGTGTGCAGGTGTTACGATCGGTTCACGTTATGCAATCGAACAATATGTGCGAGAAATGATTGAGGAAACCTTTAACAATCTTCCCAAAATAGTAGGATTGTTGGGAGCCGATCAGGCTATTCACATGCACTTAATGTATAAGAGGCTTCAAGGAATCGAGAAGCGAATAGAAAAGAACGGAAGCGGAGCAATTGCTACTTTGCATTATTCCTCTTTGGATGAATTTCAATTTGCAAACGGCACGATTACCAATAAGAAAGGCGCTTCTTTGAAAGTAGTCCATCAATACGATCGCCACCAGCATCTTGTTACCTACTTAAAAAATTACATTCTGGCTCAGTATCATTTAAGGGCGGATGCAAACTAAACGTACATATCTTTTTTTTTCGCTGCCTAAGCATGATGATGCATATACTTCTACCCCATGGCAGCTTGCACGTGAATTAGCTCTATTGCATGAAGTGATCTACGTAGATCACCCGTATAATTTCTGGGAAGCATTAAAACTATTTTCCACACCCAAAATACAATGGCGATTTAAATCCTATTTTAAATTTAGTGTAAAGGAATTAGAGGGAGTTAACGTTTTGCCAACTCCGTTTGTGTGGCCCACTCATTTTTTGCCAATAGGCAAGCTGCATCGCTTTTTTACAAATTGGAATGAAAAGATAGTGGCAAAACGTGTAAACTCTTTCTTGAAACAGCGTGACATCAAATCAGTAGTATATGTAAACTCATTTGAATTTTACTTCCCAACGTTTCAAAACAAACTACGCACACGAATAAACACTTCGGTTTATCATTGCATTGATCCGATGATAAAAAAATATACACTTAAGCACGGGCCTGCCCTACAACAACAAGCGGCATCGAATGCGGAAATGATTATTACAACTGCACCTGCTTTAATGAAACAGTTTGAGGGTTGTGATTTCTCTACGGTAAATCTGGTGCCTAATGCAGCTAACTTCCATTTATTCAATCAAGCCCTTCATGAAAATATACAAGTTCATCAGGCGATACCGTCAGGCAGAAAAACGATTGGATATTTAGGTAACATTGAGCGCAGAATTGATTTTCACTTGTTATTGCAATTGATGGAACGCCTTTCGGATTTTCAGCTTGTAATGGCCGGTCCAATTGAATTGAAATATGTTTCCGAGGAAGTTTTACATCACCCGCGCATAAAATTTATTGGCGCAGTCGCGCACCAAGATGCTCCTTCGGTATTGAAGGGATTTGATGTAGCAATCATTCCTTTCCGGATAGATGAAGTGAGCGAAGGGATTTACCCTCTTAAGTTATTCGAATATTTGGCGACAGGCAAACCTGTTGTGACTACCAATTTTAATCCCTCTGTGTTGGGTGAATTAAGTCAGGTAGTAGAGATTGCCCAATCACCCAATCATTTTGTTGAATTAGTAGAACAAGCAGCGCAGTCAGATACATTACTTAATAGAGAAAAGAGGATAGCGATGGCTCGTGTTAATACATGGAAGGAGAGGGCGGAGTTATTTGATCAGTTAGTCCAGTTGAATGTAGCCTAAAGGAGTTTATGACAATAAAAGAATTGGTAAAAGGAAATGCCACTATCAAAAAATGGGTAATGACTATTTTATTCAGAAGTAGACCCTACGAGGCAAAAGTGAGATGGTATGTATGGTGCCTTTTTATTTTTCCGCGTTACTTTGAGAGAGGAATTAGCTGGTGTTCGCGCCTCGATTTAGTTCCGTTTAATAAGTTTTCTTTAGGATGCTATTCGCGCATTGAAGATGGAGTAATCATTAATAATGGAATGGGTGATGTAATCATTGAAGATGAAGTTCATACGGGCGTTGGCTGTGTATTGATTGGTCCGATTACATTGCACAAGCATGTAGGCCTTTCGCAATATGTTCGCATTTTAGGAATGCATCATGGCATAGATCCTGATAAACCGCATCATCATCATCCATCAACTAAAGCTCCAGTTATTTTGGAAGAAGACGTTTTTGTTGGAACAGGCACGGTCATCATGGGCAAGAAAAATGGTGAACCTCTCGTGCTTGGAAAATATTGTCGCATAGGTGCCAATTCAGTAGTGATGACGGATATTCCTGCCTATTCTATTGCAGTAGGTAATCCGGCTAAGGTAGTGCGAATCTGGAACTTTGCTTTGCAGAAATGGGAAAAACCAGTTTCTAACAAATCAATTCTATAGTCAGTGTTTCGAATTAGGCGCAATCACCCGATAGAAATATTTACATGGTTTCTCATGCCCTGATGATGTCGGGGTTAATTTGTCTAGGTTAAATTTCTAAGTAGTCTGATACGATTGTAGCGGTCATTAGACCTGACAGTTCAGAGTATTTGTAAGTAAATTGACTAACTCTTTAATTCCTATTGTATAATTTTGATTTAGTTTTTCCAATCATGGTTGGATTCCGAAATCTTACGAAAGTGAGTTAATTGTGTTGCGATGATAGCGACCAAAGTTGACCACCATATTTCTAATGTGGAGATGATAGAACGTCTTCACAACTAATAGTGAATTTACTTGGCGAAAAGCATCTTATTGTTCTTTGCGCTTTTTCTGAATCGAGGATATAGGCGGATTAGGTCATACCACCAAATCAGCGTTAAGGAAACACCTTGAAGTAACAAAGCGGGTTGCTTCCAGAATTTAAGCCTAAACTTTAGATAATACCATTGAGTTTTGCAACCGATTTCCCAGTATATGTTTTTCCAGGCTGAAGTAGCTCGATTGAGCTGATAGCTATGTTTATTTTTATAGAATAAGCGAAACTCGCTTTCTAAAATCTTCATTCGCTTGGCTACTTTCTTAAATTGATCAACTCGGGGAGGATGGTGCACTCGCATCTCTGGTGAAAATCCAATTGTGCCAAGTTGTTGGATGCGCCACGCTAAGTCAGCATCTTCGTTGTGTGGAAAAGGAAATTGTTCATCAAAACCTCCTATTGCCATCAAGGCTTTTCGATGATATGCTGCATTGCAAGTAGGCACACTGCTATTTCCATTTTCGTTATCAATTTGATGTGTCATTGGCGTAATCTCATCTCGATCGGTAAAAGTACTACCTTGAACACCTACCCAATTTGTTTTAGAAAACACTGAAAAGATGGTTTGCAACCAGTTTGCGTCAGGTAGACAGTCATCGTCAGTAAAAGCAATCCACTGGCCTAGGGCATGTGCTGCGCCTTTATTTCGCGCAGCTGCCGGACCTCTATTACTTTGTTGAAGAAACATGAACTGCATAGACGTATTATTTTTATAAATCCGAAGAACTTCCTCCGTTCCATCAGTGCTTCCATCGTTCACTACAATTACTTCAAATAGATTGCGTGACAGTGTTTGAGCCTCTAGAGCATCGAGGGTTTGCAGCAGAGATACTTTTCTGTTGTATGACGCAATAACAACGGAGATAATAGGTAAGTGTAACATCTTATTTTTTACTAATTGGATTTAAGGATAGAACGAGTTGTTGTTTTAATCTAAGAATAACCTGGCTGTAATGACCTGGAATGAGTTGAAGTGTATCTTGAAGATGAATGCCGCAGACTTTTTTAAGAAAGTAAGCCACCCACACAAGCCCGCTTAGTTCCACAATCACCATCGCCAACGGAGCGCCAAACACACCTAAAAACTTAATCAATACGAAACTTAAGATAATGGTGAGGATACTATTGATTAATACGAGCCTAAATGCAAGCTGCGGTTTTCCCCAAGCAGTTACGGCACTTCCGAACGCGGCTCCAAAAGGGGTAATGCAGGTAGCAATAAAAACGTATATCGATAAATATACCCACGCATGTTGATAAGCAATTCCATTTAGCAGCGTCAACACGTACGGAGAAAGTGCCATTCCAACCATAGACATTGGAATAGTTATCGAGAGTAGGAGTGAAATGGATTCATGAAAATGTTTTCGGGCCTGTTCAATGTTTCCGTTTTGGACACACTGTACGAGTGATGGAAATAAAATGGATTGAAATGAATTGTTAGGAAGCAACGCTACTTGAGCAAATCGCTGCGATACACCCAATAAAGCGGTGTGCTGTAAAGTAAGCAACGACCCTGTGATAAATAAACTGATGCGACTGGATACGGCAGAAGTTGCTTCACGAGCAGCGGCTACAAATCCAACACGCTTAACTAAAAAAAGTTGCTCTTTCGATAAAGTACAACTCATCATTTGTTTCAGAGGAATAAAAGGAAGCAGATAGACTACAGCGGATAAACTTGATACACCGAGTACTATAACAACATACGGAAGAGAAAACTCCCATATAATAATTATAGCAATTCCGATGAAGATAAAAGTGCTATTGATAGCATTGGCAACTAAGATTGGCGCGAGTGTTAATTTCCCGCGCAAATAGAAAATGAG
>JAJTHV010000362.1 GCA_021300095.1 Flammeovirgaceae bacterium
ATTTGTTTTTGTTTATGTTTAAAGTGGTCAAATTAAACCGCTTTAAAATCCGTACATCATTATTTCAATACTTTTCTGTTTTCTATGTCTGCTAAAATCTTCATTTGCTGAATGGCGATTTGATTCAATTTTACTAGTCGTTCGTTCTGTGGCATTTTCTCGTTGATGAAAACAGCATTTAGGTTTTCCATGTTCGATAAACAAATGAGTTGATTGATGTTAGCGTAATCGCGGATGTTGCCTTTTAAATCAGGATTGCTTTCCCGCCACTGTTTGGCTGTAGTTCCAAACAAAGCCATATTTAATACATCGGCTTCGCTTGCATAAATGGTTGATGTTTGAGCAGCAGAAAGTTCTTTGGGAATCAGGTTGTGTTTGATGGCATCCGTGTGAATATGATAATTGAGTTTTGCCAATTCACGTTTGGCTGTCCAGCCCAGTTGTTTTTGTTCTTCTTCTTTAAGGCGTTGGAATTCGAGGATCAAGTAAATTTTGAATTCCGGACTTATCCACATGGCGAACTCTAATGCAATATCCTTGTGAGCAAAAGTGCCTCCATATCTTCCCGCTTTCGCTTGTAGGCAAATCGCGTTGGTTCTTTCGGCAAACTCCTTTACACTTATTTTGAAATTGTTAAGACCTGACTTGTTTCTAATTGTGGCGAATTCGCCATAATTAAAATCTGGGTTATTAACCTGCTCCCAAATTCCTATGTATTCCAGCGTGTTCCTATTTCGCAACCAATCCGTAACAAAGAAATCACCATCTTTTGCCTTAATCATATCGGTAAGACAGATATATTCGGCATCACCAACTTTTACAATTGTTACTTCTGTATTTTTTATACTGATTTTTGCCATAGCTACTTCTTTTTGATTTAAGCGGGCAAACTTGATTATTTTCTATCCTGAATATGTTTCACCATTGGGTTGTATCTATTTCCTTTTGATCCTAGCCATGTAAAATCCATCAAAACCGGATGACGGCATAACGCTCTTTTCTTCTTCCAATTCGAAGTTTGAATTCGCCAGCAAGAATTTTTTTACCTGCTCTTCATTTTCGGAGGGAAGCAAACTACAAGTGGAATAGACCAAAACACCACCGGCTTTGATGATGTTGGAATAATCTTGCAAAATATGCTGTTGCAATTCGCGCACGCGATCAATAAAGTCCGGTGTGAGTTTCCATTTCGCATCTGGATTCCGCTTGAGTACGCCTAAACCGGAACAAGGCACATCCAACAAAAGCCGATCGGCTGAGTTTTCCAATCGCTTAATGGTTTTGGATGATTCAATTACGCGTGTTTCAATATTTCCTACGCCTGCTCTGCGGGCCCGCTTCTTCAACTCTGTCAGCTTCCATTCTTCCGTATCCATGGCAATAATGCGTCCCTGATTGTTCATCAGCGCAGCTAAATGCAGCGCCTTTCCTCCCGCTCCGGCACACGCATCAACTACGCGCATACCGGGCTTTACCTGCAAAAACGGAGCGATTAGTTGCGAGCCTGCATCCTGCACTTCAAACAACCCATCTTTAAAGGCTTGTCGAGTGAAGATGTTTTGACGTTGCTCCAACAACAATCCATCGGGAAACTCCGCGGGTGCTTCGGTGATAATTTCTTCCTCTTCCAGTTGCTGTTGCAATTCGTGCCGTGAAATCTTCAGTGTGTTCGTGCGTAAAACCACTGATGCTTCTTCATTCAATGCTTCGAGTTCGGTTGTCCAGTTAGCGCCAATCTCGTTTTCACATAGTTCATCCATCCAATCCGGAATGGATTCACGAATTTTGCGCTCGCTTTTTACTTCTTCATAGCGTGCCAAAACTTTCTTGCGGTCTACACCCTTCATCTCTTCCCAATCCGGAAACTCCGTTTTGTTCCACAGGCACCAAACCGCCAGCAGCTTCCAATATTCGTTTTCTTCGGCTTTCGCTAATTCGCGAAACAGACGATACCAGCGCACAATGTCGTAGATCGTTTCCGCAATAAAGCGTCTGTCGCGGGCACCCCAGCGCGGGTTGCTCTTCAGAATCTTCTCAATTACTTTGTCGGCATACTTTTTTTCGTCAAATATCTCTTGCAATCCTGCAATCACCGCTTCGCACAAGTTTCTGTAGAGTTTCACCTTTGGCTTTTTTTGTGGAAATTTAACCACGTTTTATTACAATACCTCACACCCTTATGAAGTACCTATTCATCATTTTAGGCCTCACGGCCATTTCGTATTGCGCTAGCGGACAAGGATGGCTTGAAAACGCAGTGAAAAAAGCAGTGAAGGAGACGGTTACGGAGTCTTCCGAATCAAAAATGGCTCGACTCGATTCATTGGATTTTCAGTTTGCGATGTCCATCAACGAAGGCTCGAATCTCTTTGAAGTCGAACAGAAAGGTGAAACATTGACGAAAGTGAGTTCGAAAGGGGTGAAGGCCATATTTGATGAAGAAGATGCAAAGAAGCCGATTGATATTGCACGAGATACATTAGGATCGGCCATTACCTTTTATGAATTGCGCCAGTATGAGTTAGCCGAGGTAGGTTTCAAAAATGCAAAGAGCTATATGGAGGCCAATAGCCTCACTGATGGCTTGACATACCTGCGCTGTATCTCCAGCATCGGTGTCATGTATATGGTGCAAGGTCGCAATGAAGAAGCCGAGAAATATATTTCTGAAGCACTCACAAAGAGTGATTCAGTGTTGGGTAAGAAAAGTGCGGGCTACACATCGAACCTCAACAGTTTTGCGAAACTTAACCAGCTACTGGGAAAATACAATGAAGCCGAGCAGCAATTTGATGAAGCGCTGCCTATTGTTCAAAAAGTATTTGGCGAGAAGAGCATGCAATATGCTATTCTGCTCAACAACAAAGCCATGCTCTACCAGGCCATGGGCCGTAATGCCGATGCTCTAGCGCTGATGAAAAAAGCAGTGGTGAGTGCTGAGAGTGCTCCTAAAAAAGTAACTAATAACTCGTTTGATAGCCGCAAGTTTCAGGTAAATCTGGCATTGATGTACCAACTCAACGGAAACTTATCCGAAGCCGAAACTGCATTCAACAGCATCAAAAAAGTATTTGAATCCAAAGGGCAAGTCAACAACCCCGAGTATGCCAGCTTGTTAGATCAGATGGGTGTACTATATATCCAAATGAACAAACCGGAGCTGGTGGAGCCTTTGCTCAAAAAGTCACTCGATGTATACAAGCGCAAATTTGGCGAAGAGAATATTTCGTATGCCAAAGTACAAAATGACTTAGGGAATTTTTATCGTATGCAGGCACGCTTTGCCGATGCAGAAGCTGCGTTAAAAAGAGCCGTTGAAATCCGAAAAAATGTACTGGGAGAGTCACATCCCGATTATGTGAAGTCAATTGAAAGCCTCGGTATTTTATACTGGAAAAAAGGCGACATAACTGCCGCGTATCAACCTTTAAAAGAGGCAGCCGATAAATCGTTAGACTTCATCAGTCACTATTTTCCGCCTATGAGCGAGGCTGAAAAAACAAAATACTGGGATATTCTACATCCACGCTTTCAGCGATTCTACAATTACGCTATTGAGGCAAGCGCCACCAATCCGGAATTGCTAAAAGTAATTTTTGATTATCAGATTGCAACTAAAGCTTTACTTCTCAGCTCCACTAACAAAATTAAAAAATCTATTTTACAAAGTGGCGATAAGGCATTGATTGCTGAATACACCTCGTGGCTCACCCAAAAGGAAAACCTGTCGCGTTATTATTCAATGTCGAAAGAAGATTTACAGCGGCAAAAAATAGACATAGCTGAATTAGAGAAGGCAGCAAACGCCACAGAGCGTTCATTATCCAAAAAATCATCAGCGTTCTCGCAGGCATTCGCTGCCGAACGTATTTCAGTTCCACAAGTCACCGCGCAATTGAACGATCTTGAGACATTAGTAGAAGTTATACGGGTACGCTCATTTGACAAAGACTTTACGGCTGATTCTCGTTATGCGGTTTTGGTTGTTTCAAAATCATCGCCACAGCCAAAATTAGTTGTGCTCGATAATGGTGCGCAGTTGGAAACACGTTATGCCAAGTATTACAAAAATTCTATTCAGCAAAAGTCGGTAGACGAGTTTTCTTATGATCAGTACTGGGCTAAAATCGAACCGCTCTTAACAGGAAAGAAAACAATTTATCTTTCACCCGATGGAGTGTATAATCAGATCAACATAAACACGTTGAAAAAGAAAGATGGCGATTTTGTGTTGAATCGTTTCGAAGTAGTAATTATTGGTAATTCCAAAGACTTAATTTCTATTAAACAACGCAAGCCTGTAGTTGCAAAAAAGAACGCGTTCGTTCTGGGTTTCCCCGATTATGCAGGAGCTGCCGTTCCTCTTCCCGGTACCAAAGTAGAGATTGACGCGATTAATAAAATATTAACCGTATCCGGGTTTAAAACTACACTTAAGCAGGGCACCGATGCATCTGAAACAAATTTTAAAGCTGTGAAAGGTCCTCAGTTAATGCACATTGCGACACACGGTTATTTCTTAGCCGACTCCGATTTGCAAGGTGGCGATGCCTTGGGCGTGAATGGAGAGAGCGCTAGAAACAATCCGTTGCTGCGTTCTGGGTTGATTTTAGCGGGAGCTAAATCCAAAGAGAATAATGATGTTAATCTTTCTGCCAGCGACAATGGTATTCTTACCGCCTACGAGGCAATGAACCTCGACTTAGTGGGCACGGATTTGATTGTGATGAGCGCATGCGAAACAGGTCTTGGCGAAGTAAAATCCGGAGAAGGCGTCTATGGCTTGCAGCGCGCATTTCTAGTTGCCGGTGCCAATGCCATGATTATGAGCTTATGGAAAGTGGATGATGCCGCTACGCAGCAATTGATGACTAATTTTTACACCAATTGGACAAAAACAGGTAATAAACAAAAAGCTTTCAAACAAGCACAGCAACAACTCATGCTCAAATACAAAGAGCCCTACTATTGGGGCGCATTTGTTATGATGGGGATGTAATGTTTGGCGACTTGTCTCCGGAAATTGATTAAGGGAAAATCCTCCTTAGAATTTATCAATGGAGAAGGTTCGATAAATTTATTGAAGTAAAAGCCCTGCCACGTGCACTACTTGAAGTCTACCATTTGAAACCATTTATCGGCCTTTTCACAGAGTGGTATCTGGACTTTAATTTGCACTAAACCCTCATTATGCAATAGAATTAACTTCTATTGCATAATGAGGGTTAAAAGCTAATCCAGACCAATCATCATAAATGGGCTCCAATAATACGGCTCCGGATATTCTGTGCGAAGCTCTTTCTTGGCATCGATAAAGCTTTGCCGCATATTGTTGGTGGTAAGCCACTTTTTGTAGAAATTAAGAATTAGCTTTTGGGTAGCCTCATCATCTACTTTAAACATACTCATGATGAGCACCTTTGCGCCTGCAACTAAAAACGCCCTTTGCAAACCATATACTCCTTCACCATTCGCAATTTCCCCAAGTCCGGTTTCACAAGCACTCAATACCACCAAATCTGTTTTATCCAGATTTAAACTCATGGCCTCATATGCAGTCAGAATTCCATTGTCTATATTATAGTTTATGTTGGTTTTGTCGAGAATATCTCCGGCACCTCTCAGTAGTAAACCAGTTTTCATGAGTGGATTCTCTGCCTGTTGTGCTTCGCTGCTGGTTAATTCGTTTACCTCATTTTTATCAGCCGCGGGTTGAGTAAATCCATGAGTGGCTATGTGAAATATCTTCGGGCTTTCCAGTAGTTTTGCCTGATCTTCTGTAGCCTCTTTTTCTAGATATTCATTGGTTTTCCAACCTTTCTGCTTTAGCAATTCTTCCAATTCGCTGATTTCTTTTTGTGTTCCCGGAAGTGATGCAATGCGTTGTGAGTTAGAGGCCGTTAGGTAGAAAGTAGGATTGCCAAACATGGTGGCGGTATTGCTCGGCACGCCCCCTTTCGATTTCACCTTTCTCAAATACAAATCTTTAGTGTTGCTCACCAAAACGATATTGGAGTTGTCGATCACAAATTTTCCATCCGGTGTAGGAATGGCTTCCAGGTTTAGTTGATTATAAACTCCGTCTGGAGAGAGGTAGATGGACGTGTTGAGTCCTAATTCTTTTTGAATAGGTTCCCAGAAAACTTTGTAAGAATACTTATCTTCTGTTTTGCTGATAATACTGTTTCTGAAATATTTGAAATAACGAGTTTCCATCCGGTAGCCTTCCGGTAATTGAATTGCCTTCGGGCGATTATTATCATTTTTTACGTACAAGGCTACATACATCACCGAGTCGGTGAAGGTGTGATTGAAGTAACGATAGCGCACCATTTCAATGGCCACTTCATTTTTGGCTATCGACTTTTGTACATTTTCGTAGGTGATTTTTTTGTTTTCGAAACTTTGGCCGAACAACTCCGACTTTTCGCTCAACGAGCTCTCCAGTTTTTCAACTTCTTGAGTAAGTAAATTCGGGTCAATGCCATTCAATGCCAATTGTTCTGTACTCATTGACAATGCATTTGTTAAAAACTCTTTCTTCTGTATCCAATCCGTATAGGTTTTCTTTAATGTCTCATCCTTACTGTTCATGATGCGTTCACGGATTTTTATCGAAGAACTTAGTAAGAGTGCTTTGGTTAGTAATTGATAGTTGTACACTTTTCCAGTTAAGTCCTTGAAATCATCCAATTGCGAAAATGCCAACGTATTGTAAAATTCAAAGTCTCCTTTGATGGTATTCCAATATTTGGCTTTTTGACGCTCACTCAAAGCAGGAAAATATTGTTTGATGAAGTTTTCATAATTGGCCAATGCTTCTTCAATATTTTTCTTCGAGCGTTTGAAGTCTTGTTCCATGTAATACACTTTCGCTTGCTTGGAAAGGATCTTCACATACTCCGGATGGTTTTTATTGAAATATTTTTCGTAAATATTTTTCGCCTGAATGTAATACTCTTCTGCTTTTTTGTAGTTCTTGATTTGATAAAAAACATCTCCCGTTAACGTGAAAATAGCTGCGGCATTGATGTTATTCTTAGAGCCGGTTTTGGTGCGCCAGATGCTTTCGGCTTGTGTTAGCGAGGAGAATGCGGCATTGTATTTTCTAGCCGCGATGTTGATCACCGCCACATTTTTGAGAATATCCGCGTATTGCGGATTTTCTTTGCCCAGTCGATTGCCCATAATTTCTTGTGCTTCGATCATCAGTTTTTCAACTTTATCGAATGGCTCGCCTTTATGAAACTTAATGAGTGATAATTGTCCTAATGATTTAGCTACTTCGATGTGGTTACGACCAAACTGCTTCTCCTGGCTGGCCATCGCTTTGGTGATGTTTTCATCAGCACGTTCGTAATCACCAATGGCATATTCAATATCCCCTAAAAGCTTCTCTGTATTGGCCGTTTTTGAAGACTTAGGTCCATAGACAGCCACTGCAATTTGATTGGCGCGTTGCGCAGTTTTATCGGCTTCTGTGTAATCGCCAGCGGCCAAAGAAATTCTTCCTTTGTTCACCAGCGGCTCAACAAGCCGCAGTGAATTCTTTCCGTATAGCTTCTCATATTCTTCGATTAGTCTTTCTAAAAGCTCTTCTGTTTCTGCATAGCGACCCAGTTGAATGAATAAGCTTGAAAGCTGCTGAGCAGTGTTAAGTTCGTCAATTCCAACAATCGGCTGATCGGCACGTTTAAAAATCTTTTCAGCTTTTTCTAATTTATCTTCCGCGTCATCAAATAGCCCTTTGATGCCAAACAAAGTTGCTTGTGTTTCGAGGGTGTTGATGATAAATATTTTTTTATCATCGTCTTTTCGGAATTTATCTAAAATTTCAGCTGCTTTCGTCAGGTTTACTTCTGCTTTTTCATACTGACCAAGTTTAATCTGCAAACGTGCAATCTGGGTTAGCTCGTCTCCATACAAAAAATCTCCATCATCATACTTTGCGCGAGCTACTAATCCTGCTTTATCCAAAATGTCATTTGCGTCTGTA
>JAJTHV010000007.1 GCA_021300095.1 Flammeovirgaceae bacterium
GGTGTGCCGATGACAACCGGTGCCGTAGAAACTACCCGCATACGATAACCTGCGCCAGCCGGCACTGTGGTGGGGATAAATACGGAACTAAAGAATGGATTAGCTTCGGTTGATGTGGTGGTAGCAAGCTGAATCGGACTCGCGAAGCTACCGGTCGCATCACTCAATTGAAAGACGAATTGATTGTTTGATAACCATGGTCCGTTGGCTGCAAAAAAAGAGGCAGATAGTACTCCACCTGCTACATAGTTGGGATTTGCGCCAATGGCAAATCCATTAATAGCCAATGCTACCACTTCGAATGTAGTGGAAAATGTGCTGGTTACTGCCGGTTTAGTAGACGTAACTTTAAATCGAAATCCGGTGCCAGTAGGGATGCCTGTGGGTAATGTTACTGTTCTTGATGTAAGTGTAGAGGCTGTTACCGAACCCAACGAACTGGTATACGTACCTGCTGTGTTGCTGACCTCTATGGTAAATTGATTATCAGCTGCGAAAGTGCCTGTTGTAGCAATCGTCAACACGACATCACGACCAGCCACGTATGTTCTGTTGGCACTAGGCGAGGTAGTAAAAGAAGAAATGGCAATGGTGGGTGCTGCTATGCTAAGATTCGAACCATTGTCGGGGCTGGTAGTAGATGGTGCACTGGCCACCACCCGAATTCGATACGCTGTGCCGTTGGCTACCGTTGAAGGCAACGTAGCGTTAATCGTACCTGCCGCAGTAGCAGTTAGGGTGCCAATAGAAGTAGGTGTGGTGAAGCTGCCGCTGCCATCACTTAATTGTGCTGTAAAAATGTTGCCGGATGTGAACTTACCGGTAATGGTAAAGTTGACTTGCAGTTGGCCTTCCGGCTGAAACAAGCCTGTTACCGTAGGAGCCGCAATAGTAGGCGCAGGCTCTGGCGCACTATCGCTACCACATGAACTAAAAAAAAGTAAAGCTGATAGAAGCGTTAAAGAAAACAGAAGTCTGATTACATTCATAATGTTTGAGGTTGTTAAGTGTGCAAAAGTATCCTACATCGGTTGCAGCATACCTACCTAGTTTGCGAACGACTTGATATACTTTGTGAATGACGATACAGCTACTCAATCATGGGTAGTGTAATGTGCACCACCGTGCCGGGATTTGTTACAGACTGCTCATCCCTTGTTTTCAATGAAAATGAATGCCCAGGATGGCGTTGATTTAAAATTTCAAAACGGTCACGAATGAGAGTGAGTCCCCGCGAAGGTTTTTCGGCATCAGCCGGCTTTTCCCTTTGCGATGCAGCCAAGCCAACACCATCATCTTCAACAAAAATTGAAATTCCAGTTTCTGTTCGGGTTACTTTTATCAACACCTCGCCTCCCTCCGGTCGGGGTAATATGCCGTGCCAGATGGCATTCTCTACAAAAGGTTGCAACACCAGCGATGGCACTTTTAATTTGCCAATAGGAACATCCGGATCTACCTCCACACGATAACGCAACCGGCCCTCAAACCGCAGCATTTCAAATTCCAGATACAACTCAATATTTTGTAATTCTTTTTCTAAAAGTATCAGGCTGTTTTCCAGCAATTCTAAGTTCACGCGCATCAGGCGTGCGAACTTCGCTAAGTAACTCAATGTTTTGCGCTGATCGTTGCGTGTAACAAATACTTGGATGGAATTGACCGCATTGTTCATAAAATGCGGGTTGAGCATATTCCTTAATACTTTTTGCTCTAACTCAGCTTGCCGTTGTGCACGTGCAAATTTCAATTGCTTGCGGCTATCCAAATAGCGAATAAGCATCAGAAAGCTTCCACCGCTTACAATTAAAAACAATACCAGGCTTAAAATCAAAAAGGTGCGTGTTCGGTAAATGGATGTACTGATTACATAATCAATGGCAACTACGTCAGAATATTTTTTGTTGATGGGATCGCGTAATTGCATTTGAATTTTGATGTTGCCGAATGGGAGTTTAACAAAATTAAGCTCCCGGCTGTCACCTGCATTTTGCCATTCTTCCTCATTGATCTTATAATACAATTGCCACAAATTTTGGCTCCTGAAGTAAGGGATAGCGATTCGCAATGAAATAGAAGTAGTGTGGCTTGGTAGTGCGGATAGCGGTGATTTTAATGAAACAGAAGCGCCATTTAAAATTTGTTCGGTAATAATGATTCGAGGAGGCGTGAGGATGAGTTGTTGAACGAATTTTTCTACGTGTACTTGCGTAATTCCGATATTTGAAAGCACCGACAATTCATCCTTTTTACGATCATACGCCACGCCAAATAAATTTCCTTCAATACCTTCTTCGCTCGAAAGCAACTGGTAGTTTTCTCCATCAAAATATAAAAGGCCCTGAGCAGTGCCTCCCCATAAATGATTATTCTTATCCAACAGAAGCGAATTACAGCGAATACCATTGTAGACCATCGCTATTTGATTATTCGGTAGAAGCTGAAATATTCCCTCATTGGTAGCAATCCACACAAGGTTACGAGCGCTGTCTGGAAGCAAAACATTGACGTATTCATTGAAAAGTCCTTGCGTTCTTCCATAGCGAACCCAAGTACTATCCACCTTTCGAAAGAGTCCTTCATTGGTACCTACCAGCAATTGCCCGGGCTTTATTTCTACAAGAGATCGGACAATTTTATCACGAAACAATGGAATATCTTTTGCTTTTCTAAAAGAATGATCTATGAGTTTCAACCCCATGCGCAAGCCCGCCCAATAGTTACCATGTTTATCTTTCCAAAAAGCCGAGATGGGCTTTTTAGTATCTATCAAATCGATTTGTGAACCTCTTTTTCGTCTGACTCCCCAAGAGGTACCTACAATTATTTCATCGGAATCATTTGGCTCAAATAATAGGGTAATGGCATGATCTGCTTTATGAAAAATCTCAAGTCCGTGATGGGATGCTTCAATCCTTTTATCTTGAATAGAAAAGATACCTTTGTTTATACTCGTAACAAAAACGGATTGCCGAGAATTCAAAAATGTAATGGATGGATTGAGTAATCCCTGCACCGTCAGAAACCGGCAGCTGAACGAAGGCATACACCAAACACCTTGTCCGTAGGTAGCCAACCATATTTTACCACTCGCATCCTGCGCTATATCATTAACCACTACATTTTCTAGCAATTTTTCTTTCTCTGTAAAATCGGCTCGCAAGCGCCACAACTCACCTTGAGTAGTAGCAGCCAAAATTGTACCGTCCTGACAGATAAATATATTTTTGGTGCCGAATGAAAAGTTACCCTGAAAAACGAGACGTGAAGTTTGCGTATCCATATCAAGCACAACCAATCCACTTGCATAGTTTGCTAATAATCGGTTATTAGGAAGCTCTTGCACACTTTGAAAGTAGCAATTTGGCTGAACGCCAGGGATTGGTTCAAGACGGTCTGTAATAGGATTGTAAACATGTAAACCGTATGAACTTACCACAAGTCCGTAGGATGTATTTGCTACCTGAGATATGATATTATGTTTCGTATTTTGAACACTCGTTTCGTATCTTTTCGCTCCGGAGCGGGTAACGCGGTGCAGATTTGCTAGCCGATCAACGACCCAAAGTGCGGTATCGCGCTGCGTAATATTGATTGGATAGCGAATGGAAGGTGCTATTTTTTGAATCGTATCGATTTGTATGCCATCCGTCAACTGCAACCCACCTCCAAAAGTAGATACGACCATCGCAGAATCATTTTCGGCAATTCCGAAAACAAAGTTAGATCGCAGTCCATCTTTTGCCACGAAGTTCCGAAACACCTGTCCATCATAGCGGGTGAGACCGTTGTCTGTAGAGAACCACAGAAATCCTTTTTTATCTTGATGTATCCGGTAAACGATGGAATGTCCTAAGCCATCCTCCGTACCATATTTGATGATAGGAAATTGCTGTGCCGATGCCCGTGTACAGAGAAAAAAACCCACCGCTACCAGCCATCGTTTTATACTCATAGCAATACCGATTTGAGCAGTTTTTTATAGGTACGGCTGACGCGTAGTTGCGTGCCATTTGATAATGTAATCAGTCCTTCGTTGCCGAGCGGCTGATAGCTTTTCATATAATCGCGATTGATTACATACGAGCGGTGAATACGCACCAGGTGATTGCTTTGAAATTCTTTCATCATTTCATTCAGGTTTTTTGCCGTCAGAATTTCGCGCTGTGCTAGAATGATGAGCGTGTAGCTTCCTTGCGCTTTCAAATAGATAATCTCAGAGGGTTTGATCAATACCTGTTCGCCCTGATCAAATACACTCAACACTTCCTCCGAAGGAGATTCGAGGCGATTGATTTCCGTACGAATTTTTTGTTCTGCTTCCATCAACTCATCTACATCAATAGGTTTCAACAAGTAATCAAAAGCGCCTGCCTTCACTGCCTTGATGCCGTACTGGTCGTAGCCGGTGGTCATGATGGCTAAAAACGTTCGCTGCGGAAATCTATCTAATAATTCAAAACCCAAGTGTGCATGCATCTGGATGTCAAGAAAAACCGCTTTAGGCTGGTACTGAATAATTAGATTTTCGGCTGCCGCCACCGAGGCTGCCTCGCCAACTACGCGCAAATGTGGACAATAGCTGGTGATCAACGATTTTAGTAATTCGCGATCAGGGCCTTCATCATCCACAATCAGCACGTTGATTTTTCTTTCCATCGCACAAATATAATTCACACAGCGAATGGAATAAAATTGAGTACAACAATACCTCCGAGGTTTATTTACTTTCGAGAAGAAACCCCGGATGATGAGTACTAAATAATAAAATAATACCTCCGAGGTTTATTTACTTTCGAAAAGAAACCTCGGAGGATGAGTACGACAATACCTCCGAGGTTTAGTTGCTTCCGAGAAGAAACCTCGGAGGATGAGTACAAAATAATAAAATAATACCTCCGAGGTTTATTTACTTTCGAGAAGAAACCTCGGAGGATTAATACAATAATATCGCCTTTCGAAAAGAAACCCAGGAGGATGAGAACAACTACATTCCCTCTTCATTCATCGAAGTTAAATACTCCAAGAGTTTCCGCTCCTTCCGTAAAATGCGCACCATCAAAAACGCAAAGCCCGTTAAGAAACCATATCCGCTGATCACCACATACCAAAACATACCGGTCGATAAGTACTCCCGAAAGATGGGCACCAGCAGACTAAACCCCAGCATGTAACTGACATAAATAATGGGTATAAAAACTCGGTGTACTTTCTTTCGCCACGCGTAGTATTGTTGCATTTGATGGGTAAACGCAACCACCGAATGATGGTATTGAATGGCATTAAATTTTCGCACGCTCATCCACTCGATCAACACACGCACTATGATTACTCCAATCATGATGGATAAACCAACGGTAAGCTCATTGTATAAATGAGCATCCATGAAAATAAAATAAGTAATCAATCCTCCTATCAGCAAACTTAAGATGCTAATGGTACCCCTTTGGCCCGCTCGCAATTCTTTGATGTGTGCCTCGCCCTTCTGAATCAATTGATGAGAAGAAATGACAGCGCGCGGCTGTGGTTGCTTATTCCAGATATTTTGTAGTTCGTCAAATGTTTCCATGTTGTACGCACAGGGTTAAGTTCTTTTTAATGCGATGAATTCGTACACGAAGGGTCTCTTCGCTTATGCCAACTACTTCTGCGATTTCGGGGTAGCTGGTTCCTTCCAGCATGAGCAGCGTAATCATTTTCTCTTTCTCTTCCAGCTTTTGAATGCAGGTATACATCTTTTGTAATTTCTCTTCTTCCTCTCCGGTATAAACTTCTGCAGCTACCGGAGGAAAAACATCCGTTGCTTTTTCTTTTCGGGTGGAAGGCTTGCGCAAATACAACAAGCATGTGTTTACCGAGATCCGATAGATCCAGGTGCTTACACTTGATTCCCCCCGAAAGGAATCCAGTGCCTCCCATATTTTAATGAAAACTTCCTGCGTGGAGTCGGATGCCAATTCTTCATTGCCATTGAAGTATCCTTTGCACAAGCGGAATACTTTCGTGTAATGCTGGTCAAACAACTCGTTGAAGCGTGCCTTCTTATCCACCGACTATTTTATTTTAAATTCTCTTTTAGTTTTTCTAACAACTATGGTTGTTCAAGTATGAGGCGTCAGACGGCTCATTTTCTTTCGCAATCAGCCGTCAGACGCCTTTTCAAAATTATTTTAAATTCTCTTTTAGCTTTTCCAATAACCATTGAGGTTGCTCAAGTATGAGGCGTCAGACGGCTCTTTTTCTTTCGCCATCAAGCCGTCAGACGCCTTTTCAAAATTATTTTAAATTCTCTTTTAGTTTTTCCATTAACCACTGTGGTTGATCGAACATAATAAAGTGTGCGGAGTTTTCGGCATACATCATTACCGTACCGGGAAGTTTCGCATACTGCGCCTGATAAGTTTTTTCAACCGTTGCCTTATCGGGATTGGCTGCACCCAACACAATCACCGGCACTTTAATCTTGGCAATCGCTTCACGCAAGTCCAAGTTAAGCATATCAATGTATCCATACACATACGTTTTGCGATCGGTTTGATTCATCCACTGCGTAATCAGTTTTTGCTTCTCTACATTCTTGCACATGTAGGGCACTGTCTGCTGATTCATCGCTGCGAAAGAAGCACTATCCATCTGCAACATCATTTTGCTGCGCGGATTGTCGTATGCCACCTGTTCACCTTTGTAGTTGGGAATCATCAACGCAGCGGAACATGGCAGCGCGTCTACGGCAATCACCTGGCCAAACAAATCCGGTTCGGCTGCAGCCATTGACAAACTGAGTGTGCCTCCGAGGCTGTGCCCGACTAAAGTGGCTTTCTTCAGTTTATTCTTTTTTACGTACGCAATGACTTCCTGATGAATGGTGGTCAACCAAGGGCCTTCAATCGGTGCTACGTTACCAAATCCGGCAAACGTAAAAACATGACACTGATAGTTTTTGGATAACTCGGCCACCACATCACTCCACACTTCACCCGGGCAACCAAATCCGGGAAAAAGCAACACAGGTTGTCCTTTGCCTTTCACCTCCACTTTAAAGGAAGTTTGCGCAGATGCCAGGAACATGGAAAATACCAAAGAGAATACGAGAATAGCTTTTGTTTTCATAATGGAGTCATTTCTTTTATTTCCTTTTGGATACAGTGCCAACACATTTGTTACAAGATATTTTGAATTTCTTTTAAATAAATTGAAGAAAACCATAAAGAACGAAAGCATCTCCAAAATAATGTATTGAAGGAGTCGCTTGCCGACTATTTTTTTCTAAAACAAACCTAATCCTGAAAATGTGTGTCTATGCACAAATGATGCGTTTGGTAGCACTTCCCTTTCTTATCTTTTATTTTATTCCTTCCCAACCTTCTGCTGCTATCGGCAGTCTATGGTGCATTAAACAAAACCATTTTTACAATGAAAATTTCAAATCAACTATCTCTCACCCATCGCCTAGCGACAATGCTTTTTGTTTGTGCCACGTTATTTACAGCAGCCAGTTGCAAAGATGATGAAGCCCAGCCCACTCCCATTGCCGCACCCACTCTTAGCAATGCCTCTGCTATTACCGCAACCGGCTTTACCGCTACGTGGACAGCCGTAACCGGAGCTGAAAAGTATCTGTTGGATGTATCTACGGTAAGTACCTTTGCAACGACAGTAACTGGTTATAACAAAAAAGAGATAACCGCATTAACCACCAACGTAACCGGATTAACAGCAAACACGAAATACTATTTTCGCGTGTACGCTAAAAAAGGAACCACCACATCCGTAGCCTCTGCTACCAAAGAAGCTACCACCACGAATTAGTTTGCCTTCATTCTAGTAGGACATTTGTGCTGCAGAACAAATGTCTACTTGAATAAGTGGATTATACCCAAATGTGGTTACCGAAGATGATTCGAAGAAAACCCTACTAAATCTTTCACAGATTAGCCCAATCAAATACATCCTAAACCATTTGCATCTTTCCGTGTTTCTTAGGCATGAAGATCTACAACCTGACGCGGAAACAGTTTTTGCCTATTTCTCTGACGGAAGCATGGGAGTTTTTCTCAACTCCTAAAAACCTCTCCAAAATCACCCCGGAGCACATGGGGTTTAAGATTCTTTACATTTCTGGAGGCGATAAAGCCTATGCCGGTCAGCTCATTCGGTATCATGTCAGCATTTTGCCGGGAATTAAGGTACACTGGGTAACGGAAATCACGCAGGTAAAAGAACCTCTTCATTTCATTGACGAGCAGCGCTTTGGTCCTTACGCACTGTGGCACCATCAGCATCATTTTAAAGAAGTGCCGGGTGGCGTTGAAATGACGGACGAAGTAAATTATGCGATTGGCTGGGGCCCGCTTGGATGGCTGGCACATGTGCTCTTTGTGGGGCGCGAGGTAAATCGTATTTTTGAGCATCGGTACGTTGTTTTAGAACAGTACTTTAAGAAATAATGGATTCCTTGACGATATTTTTGTGTTCGCTCATAACCATCGGCACTTTTCTATTTATGGAAGCTGTGGCATGGTTTACGCACAAGTATGTGATGCACGGGTTTCTGTGGATATGGCATCGCTCGCATCACCAAGTACACAATCATGCCCTCGAACGCAACGACCTTTTTGCACTGGTGTTCAGCATTCCTTCTATCATTTTATTTGTCGTTTCCACTTCGGTCTACCCAAGTCCTTACCTGTTTTCGGTTGGACTGGGCATTTTATGCTACGGCATATTTTACTTGATCTTTCACGATATCATCGTGCACCAACGCATCAAGTGGATTCCTAAAAAAAGAAGTACGTACCTGCAACGAATGATTCACGCACACTACATCCACCATGCCAAGCATACTAAAGAAAATTGCGAAGCATTTGGGTTCTTGTACGCACCGAAAAAATTCGAGCCCAAGAAATTTGTGTTAAAGAAAGACAGGCAGGAAACCCAATAACGCTACACAATTCTCATTAAATCCAGTTTCCCTCCAAGGTTCAGTATTCTCTGATAAACAATTTTCTTCTTTTCAGGTTTTAGATTCTGCGTAAGCTTAACTATTTGCGTTGTGTTTAAAGTGAAATGAAGAAGGCGATTGTGATCGGTGCCGGCATTGCAGGTATTGCCAGTGCGCTGCGCCTGAAACATAAAGGGTTTGATGTAACCGTTTTCGAAGCCAATGCATATGCTGGCGGAAAACTCCACGCCCTGCATCAAGATGGTTTTCGGTTTGACGCAGGCCCTTCCCTGTTTACAATGCCTCATCTGGTGGATGAACTGTTTCATCTTCTTGGCTTCAACCCGCGCGATTATTTCAATTATGCGCAAAAGGAAACAGTGTGTAATTACTTCTGGAGTGATGGCACAACCTTTTCGGTGCCGGCCGATAAACTAAAATTTGTTCAACACGCTTCCGAA
>JAJTHV010000093.1 GCA_021300095.1 Flammeovirgaceae bacterium
AACGATTTGCCCGAGCGAAACTGCTCAAGGGCTTTCTTCTTGATCTCTTCTAAATTGAATTGTTCTTTCATGATATGTCAAAGTTAGTGTTTCTCTCTCTTTGACACAGTTCACTTTACAGCCTCATGGATGTTTGGTTCTGGAAAATTTCCAATTGTCTGTGAACAGTAATACCTAAGTCATTGTGATTTGCAGTGAAGGGATTGATTGAGTCAGTTATATATTCTTTAATTCGATTTTTGTGATATGATTCAGCATTTAATAGTAACAGATGTGAAACTATTTCTATGATTTGTTTTTCGTCATTTTGTTTTGAAGGGATTATTGTTTCAAGATACTGCCAATAGGTTGCTATATTCCTGTTTGAAAGAGCTTCAATATATATTGATTCATTTTTTAATAATACTTCCGTTAATCTTTTTGGGCACCTTTTTAAAAAGACATATGGATTGTCTTCAAGTAATTGACCCTCGTTAATTCCAATTCTGTGTCCCTTATCTTTTATGTCTTTATGGTACACGATGTTTGTAAAATCAGGTGTTAAGAGATATGAAAATTTCTCCAACGTACAATTAGATAAGAACACTTTGTTAATAAATTTTAATTCTGTATTTATCGTTTCGACAGCAAAACTCAATGCTACATCAATGCTTCCGTATTCTGCTTTTATTGTTGCAAATATCAAATACTCTTCATTCACTAAGAAGTCATTGTCCCATTTGCCTTCCCTGAATTCGCCAAGAATGACCTTTAACTTCTCGTGTTTTGAACTGTAAAATGTTACTTTATTATAAGTAAATTCAAAGTTGTCTGATGTTTTGAGTCCATAAACTCTAAACAAAAAGTAATTTTCATTAAGCTTTTCTTTCAGAACATTGTAGATGCCGTCAAACTGCTGCTGAAATGTCCTGTTTTCAATATAGTTTTCTTTTTCTTCTTGGTTTTTTAAGAATTTTGGAAACGGAAAATTAACAACATCCCTTGTTATTATTCTCTCAAATATTTTTGCAATGTCACGCTTTGAACGGTCATTGAGAATAAATTCACTTACGATTGTATTTGTTTGATTAATCAAATCTTGTTTGTGTTCCTCAATTTCATGAATACATAGCAGATAGCTAATTACTGACTTCATAGCCTTCTTAAACATTATCCGTTTCAATTCACGTCTATAAAGTTTTAGAGTATCAAGGAACGCTGGGTTTGTTTCTAACCACGATATTTTCTGCTTGGGCTTTTTATTAGCCTTATATTGTTCAATAAAAAATTGAAGCTTTTCGTATACTTTGTGACCTTTGAAATCATCATTGTTATTGAAGGAAACATGAGTCAAATAACTGTCAATGTATGGTGAGCAGCGATTTGGGTTCTTAGTTATTTGAAATATAATTTTGTCTATCGTAGAAAGAGCATTATCAATTTCAACTAGGTCATTTGTCCCAACAGTCTCAGCTGCAAAAGCGAAATAGTCAGCAAAGAAGTTAACCTTTCTTCTTACCAATTCATTTTCGTTCGTTATTCTGTGAATTCTGGGCATCTCCTACGTTTAATTATATAACACATGCGCCAACAATAGAGTATATGCATCAATTATTATTAGACTTGCTCATATTTCAATTAGTGTACGCAATAATCCATCACAAAATATAAACTTCTTCATTACCGTACTAGCTAGGAAGTTACAACTATGCCCTCTAAAAACAAAAAAAAGATTACTCATTTCAAAACACGGAAAGTCTCTGCCATAGGAGCAGGGGTATGGGCACAAGTCTATCTAACTATTGATTAAGAAGACTTGCGCTAGATAGGAGAGGCAAACTAAGGACAGGAGTTTAGAATAACACAAACTACCGAGAGCTGGGGCTAAAACTCGTCTATTGGCAAGGTGCTGTTAGAACTTTTTTTACGTTCGATTTTCTATTATATATGTCAATCCTTATCCTTTTAAAATACAAGAAACTTTATTATATTGAGTTAATGTATTGCCAGCAGAGCTACTTATTAATCCTTTTGTAAATGTCGGAATTAGCTTTACAATTACATCTTCCGGTTGGGTTGTTGTTATTTCTAATCCAATGATTGAGAACAATGAAATATGATTATCTACTACGGCAGGTGTTTTGTAAATATTTTTTACCACCATGTGAATCGAAGTGTAAGAGCCTTTAGGTATTGAGACTTTTCGATTAGTATCATTTAACACATTCTCTGTGTAGTCTAATTTAACTTCCTTAATTGATGTCAGTTCTATTGTTGATATTGCATTTGTTGATGAAAGGGTAAACGGCAATTCTTGAACAATTTCAAAGTTGTTTAAGTTATGCAGTTCGTAACTGATATTTTGAATTACATCAAAGCTATTTCCATTACGTTTGATTTCATAAGTCCATTTTGCATTCTTTCTGATTACGTCAGTGTCGAATATGTCTTCTTGAACTTTATTGAAAATTTCTTCCGGGATGAATTTTTTCAATACCCCACTAAAGATGTTTTTATGGATTGTGGTGTTCAACTTATCAATTTCCTCTTTGTTTTTTTGAGACTCCTGAATATCAATTCTTTTGTCAATTAAAAACAATAGAAGCAACGAAACAGCAAGACTATAAAGTGTCGATGAAATTATTTTTGGAATTAACATTATCGGCCTGTAACTGTAAACTGTTTGCAATTCTTTTGTGCCATCTGGTTTTGTAACATTTATTTGTTGTCCAACAATTTCAACTGTATTTGATAGACTATCGAGATAAATGCCAATTATTATTAAGAGTATTGAGTATACCCAAAAATACTTTGCTATATGTTTCATTGTTTCGTTCATTATTAGATATTTCAATGTGCATGTGCGGCTTTTAAAAAGAGTGTAAATTATCAGTGTAAGCGGATGTTTTACTTAAATTCCTGCATATATTTTGATTTTATCTGGATGTTTATTTTCTATAAAATCTCACCAATCCCCATCACACCTCCAAAAAAAACCTTGTCGTAAAATCTCTACAAAACCGTGTAGAGATTTAATGACAAGAAAGTCGTGGATTTTGTTAGCTTTAGCGCGAAGGCAAGATTTGAGTAGTGAGACGTGAGATGTGAGAGCGTGCGGTGTTAAGAAATGTTCTCTGTTGCAAGTAGAAGTCAGAATTCAGAATTTAAAATCGTGCGCTTTATACCACGCGCGTGTAAACGGATAGGAAAGAGGTGATCATTCATCATTATTGCCAATCTATCTTTAATAGACGGCACTTCATATTCCAATTTGCAATTAGCTCACTGTTAACCGGCAACTAATCTCCGATTAACAGTGGCCTGCTCCTACCAGCTCTCCAATCCCACTAGCTTTTTGCCCAGCGGAGATAGCTCGGCTGTGGTGTATTTGGTTTGCTCCCAGTTACGAGGGTCGCCCGGAAAGGCAAAGCCTTGTGGGGCAATTCTTTTTTTCCACGAGTCGATGCGCCACAAGCGCAGCGCTTCATTGTCTTCTTCGGCCGGCATCATCGAGATGTACTGCGCAATGCGCACTTTGTCTTTCGAAAGATTCGCGCGGATGCCGTGTGGCTGCGCACTGTGGAAGATGAGCAAATCGCCTGCATTCAGTTTTACTTTGGTAGGAGTGAAGCCCGTTGTATCTGGTTTGAAATGATCGCGATCATCAGGCTGTGTCAGTTTCCAGGTATCGTACGTGCGAAACAACTCCGGTATGCACTGAAAGCCTCCCATGTTCTCGTCATTCTGGTCGGCCAGTGCTAGCACGCCTTGCACATTTTGTGGTTTGGTTTCAGGGTCATAATCCCAATGGATAAATCCTTTGTACTCAAAGCCGGGACGCAAGGGAAAATTGAGATTGGCGCGGTCAATCGTACACCACAGTTTCTCCGAACCCCAGATGTTGGCAAAGGCCGCATGTACTTTCGGTGCTTGTCGGTTGTTCCACAATGTTTGGTGGTTGTACACTTCCACCATGCCCGTGTTGGTCAGCTCTTTCATCTTCATCTCGGCTCGTGCAGGTGTATACCATGTGTCCGGATTGTTGGGATCTTTCTCTTCAAACTCCCAAATAAATTGTGCGGTGGCTTCGGCTTGCTCGCGCGATACAGCGTTGCGCACAATCACATAGCCGTTGTGTATCCAAAACTTCCAGTCTTCTTCCGTCAGCATGCGCAGCCCTTTTCCATCATCGTGGTGTGTGCGCAGTTTGATTTTGCTGCTGGTGGCGGTAGAAGGGTTGCCCGGAATATCCGCGTGGTTTTTGTTCGGCACCATTGTGGGTGCCATCGTTTCTTGCTGCATGGTTTTGTTGGTTGATGTGTTGCAAAGGTGCTGCGCGGACCGCACATCGCTTTGGTGATCAATGACCATTGTTTGCTCTCCATTGACCTTTCGGGTGGAATTAATTCATCAAAAAGGTATATTTAGAGTATACTAGGAACCATCCATGAAGATTCAACTGGAGAAAGTAATTCCCGGCAAGGGACAGTCTTTCAAAATATTTACACCGCGTCTGAAGCAATACTTCTACTGGCACTATCATCCTGAATTTGAGCTGACGTTTGTTGAAGCGCCCTCCGGCATTCGCCATGTGGGTCAGCATGTGTCCAGTTACCTGGGAAGTGATTTGATTTTCATCGGGTCCAACATTCCGCATCTCAACTTTGATTACGAACTGCAGACGGACTACCGGCAGATTGTGATACAGATGAAAGAAGACTTTGTGGGCACCGCTCTTCGCGCGTCTCCGGAGTTGGCAGCGATACAACAACTGTTTGATCGCTCGGCTCTCGCATTATCATTTTATGGACAAACCAAACGAAAGGCGGTAGAAAAAATGCAACGCATGTTGCGGATGTCTCCGTTTGAACAGTTGCTCTGTCTGCTGGAAGTGTTTCAGTTGCTGGCCAACAGCAGCGAATATGAATTGCTCAACGACCGCGACACGAGTGTGAAGCTTTTTTTGAAAGATAAAATACGCATGTCTTCGGTGTACGAATACATTCACGCAAGTTTTAATGAAAACCCCGATGTGAATGAGATTGCCGCGAAGGTGAACTTGAGCACGGCTGCATTTTGTCGCTATTTCAAAAAGCAGACGAACATGACGTTTACGGATTTTGTCAACCAATATCGGATCAGTCAGGCGAAAACGTATTTGCTGAACGGCATGAACATTTCGGAGACCACCTATGCGGTGGGTTTTTCGAGTCTATCGCACTTCAGTCAGCTCTTTAAGAAAATGGTGGGCGATAACCCGAGTGAGTTTAAGAGGAAATTGTTGGAGGGGAAGGGGGAGTAGACACTAGTCATTAGTCAGTAGTCACTAGTCATTAGTCAATGGTCAATGGGGATTGGTCAATAGGACTTGGGGCTTAGTACTTAGGGGTTGGGGATTGGTTAATAGTCAATGGTCAGTAGTCATTGGTCAATGGGGATTGGTCAATTGTCGATGGTTCAGTAGGTGAACTGTTTATCGCAGTCTGAAGTCAACCAGAAAGTCTTCCAGGTTTATATCACTCGGTGAATAGGTCAAGTCGGTTGTTGCATTGGGTTGATAGAGACAGTCAAAGTTTATTCTAAACTCTTTGTAATTGCCTCCTTGTCCGTCCGGGCTACTTATTTCAATGGCCGACTTCTCAAGAATTATTTTTGCGTAAGTCTTACCATCTCTGCATCGAACAAAAAAACCTGCTTCCGAACCAGTCAATGTATAGGTGGTCAAGTAATCTGTTGTCGGAGCAATTGCCTTTTCAAATAGCAGTGAAGATTTTACATCGCTTACAAGTATCGGGATGAGTCCACCTTTAAATGAAGTTACCAGTGTCTTTGGGTATCCTTCTTTGTTTTCGATTTTGAACCAAACATCTGCTTGTGTTGTGTCTGAATTTGTTTTTAAGGTTGTAAAATCAAAACCAAATGTTTTAGCATTCTTCACGTCAAGCTTATCTTCCTTTCTCGTTGCCGGAATCCGAACACTTATAAATGGAATGTCTTCACGCTCGACAGAAATAACCTTGACAGAAGGCAATATCGCCACAAGCGTTGGATTGTTTTTAATCCTGCTTAGTTTCAAATTAACTTCAACTGCATTGCTTTGAAGCGGATGATAACTTCTGTTGGGTTGATAGCCAATCGCCTGAGAGGCAATATCCACCTGATATCCCTTTTTAAACTTAACTTCATATTTACCTTCATGGTCTGTTGTCAGGGTTTGTTTATGGAATGAAACATCGTCTATGTTGTGGTTATACCAACAAAGAATAACAACTTCTGCGTGGGGTATTGGCTTTCCGGTTGCTTCGTCCATGACGTGTCCGGTCACCACAATATTATTGATGTCATTACAAGATACTACAGTGGCCCATACCACTAGTAAAACAGAAAGTTGCCTCATCCTCATAAGCCTTTACCTTCTTCCATTAAAATACGATTGAAAGCTATTGCAGTTCGAGGTAAGATCTTCATAATAATCCGGGTAGTTGGATTGCAAATCTAAATAATAGGTGTTGGCGGCAAGCTCGGCCGGTAAGTTTCGTGCGCCCCATACTTCTATATATTTGTATTCTATTTTATGCCTTTCACAAAGGGCAGCCATTCGCAAACACAGCGCCTGAAACCGAGAGGTCTGCGCAAATTGTTTCGCCAATAAATAATAATGTTTAGCCAGGTTGGCTTGCCGAAACTCCGGTTCATCTTCAATCGGAGAAAGACGATAGCCCGACCATCTGCCTATTCTGCGCATGATAGTCGCGTTGCCTTCGTGCGACATATTATAATAGGCATTGGCAACCAGAAAGTAATAATAATCTCGGTCTTTCTCACTTTTGTCTTCCGCCCGCTGCAAGTAGTAGATGAGTTGTTTGGTGATGGAATATTTATTCAGACGAATCGTATCGCAAGGTTCAATAAACCGGGGTGTGTATTTCAGTGTATAAAACGGATTTTGTGTCAACACACTGGCTTGATCATCCCACGCAGTGTAGGCGCGGTTCCAATAGCGTTGCCCTGCTTTTTCATAGGCTATCAGGGCAGTTTCTAATTTATTTTGGCGAATGTATTTTGTTCCCAGCAAATCATACAATCGCGGAAGCTGCGCTTTCACTTTCTCGTATTTAAATACTAAAAAGCGATCTGTTTCATTTTGATTTTTTTGAATGTCGTCAATTAAATGTTGGATTTGTTCGGGGGTGTAAACGGCATCGGCATAATCAAAATAGTCCGTATAATAATCGACATAAGTATTTCCTTTGAATTGCGGTATCCGCCAATACACGGTATTTCTACCATAGGCAGTCTCCGTCATATATTTCATATCAGCCAATTGAGAATACAACAAGACCGCATCGGTGGTGTTGCCTAAGTTCTCCAGTTCCTTTCCGATGGCGAAAATAAATTGTCCGTTCGTTTGATTCGACAGCAATATGGATTGAACTTCCGTAAGAATAATGGCCTTTCCATAAGGTTGTTGGGCCGTCATGGCAATGGCTCTGATAATTTGCAATTGATTCGCGAGCTCTTTATTGGGTGCCGATTTCTCTAACTGCGTCACTAAAGTCAAACACGAATGATAATCTTTGGTGATCAACTGTAAATAGGCTTTACTGATTTGCCAGAAAAACAGGTTGCCTGTTTTCCGAAGGTTAACCGAACTGATAAACTGAACGACCTCTTTCGCGTACATCCGATCTTGTTCGGCCCGCTGAAGGGTTTGTATGACAGAGCTATCTTGTTTACTGTCATCGCTCCACCTGTTATAAGACAAAGAGGGTTGAAATAATGTATAAGAGGGTGTTAACACAAAATCTTCTACCTTATTGATTTCACGTAATAGCAGGAAGGAGATTCCGTCTGACTCCGGATTTAATTCATACACTTTTTGAATGTACGGCAGCGCCTTGTCATGTTTCTCGATGGCTGCCAACAGGTACACATTTGCTTTTTCTTCTTTTGTTTTGGCAAATGATAGCATCTGTTCTATTGAAATGCCTTTATTGTATTGCTGGTGGCACACAAAACGCTTATCGGGCGCATTCGCAAATACTTGTGCCAATTCAAAATTGGCCAGCGCGCGATCTTCTTCCGCAAAGGTTTTGAAATACAAACTCCAATAGTAGATAATGTCTTTGTTTTTGGTTTTGTCAAACGCAGCATCAAACAATGATTTTACCTGTTGGTAATCGCGGTTATACCATGCTAATC
>JAJTHV010000015.1 GCA_021300095.1 Flammeovirgaceae bacterium
TCAGTTTGTAAAAGTAGAATTGATCTTAGAGTCGTTGCCGAATGCTTTGTTGGTGCCAACCGAAGCAGTTATTCCCGACCAAGGAGGGAAGAAGGTATTTCTGGCGAAAGCTGGGAAAGCGCAAGAAGTAAAAATTGAAACGGGTATTCGCACAGAGAATTCATTGGAAGTGTTATCAGGCCTGAAAGCTGGAGATACGCTGCTCATGACAGGTATTCTTCAACTGCGACAAGGGCTTGATATTGAAATTATTAAAACCAACGTGGCGCAAAAATAGTGTCGTTGAAAACTTATAAATAAAAAACAGAATGGCAAGTCTTTCTATCACCAGCATTAACCGTCCGGTACTGGCGATTGTGATGTCGTTGGTGATCATTCTTTTTGGAGTGATCGGTTTTTCGTTTTTGGGCGTACGCGAGTTTCCCAGTGTCGATCCTCCGGTAGTTACTGTATCGACAAGTTACGTAGGCGCCAATGCCGATGTAATGGAATCACAGATTACCGAGCCATTGGAGGATGCAATCAATGGTGTGCCAGGCATTCGCACATTAACTTCCGTTAGCCGCGAGGGCCGTAGCAATATTACAATTGAGTTTGAATTGGGTGTAAACATCGAAGCTGCTGCGAATGATGTGCGCGATAAAGTGTCCGGTGCACTCAATAGATTACCACAAGATGTCGATCCACCAGTTGTTGAGAAAGCCGATGCGGATTCCAGCCCAATCATTTTCTTAACCGTGCGCAGCGACAAGCGCAACCTCCTGGAGATTTCGCGCATTGCAGAAGTGATGTTCAAAGAACGTATTCAAACGATTCCCGGAGTGAGTGCCGTACAAATCTGGGGACAACAGCGCTACTCCATGCGCTTGTGGATGGATCCGATTAAACTCGCATCACTCAAGCTCGCACCTTCGGATGTATTGCAAGCTTTGAATCGCGAAAATGTAGAGTTGCCTTCTGGACGTGTGGAAGGACAAAACACGGAACTCACCGTTCGCACCATGGGCCGCCTCACCAACGAAGAAGATTTTAATAACCTCATCATAAAAGAAGATGGCGACAATGTGGTGCGCTTTAGCGATGTAGGGTATGCCAAGCTCGGCCCTGAAAACGAGCGAACCATTTTGCGCAGAGATGGAATACCCGGCTGTGCACTCGCCATTGTGGCGCAACCCGGAGCTAATAACATTGACATTGCTAATCGATTGTATAAAAAATTAGATCAGATTCAGCGCGACTTGCCGCAGGATGTGAGTTACCAGATGAGTTATGATTCCACCAAATACATTCGTGCCTCCATTGCCGAAGTAGGCGAAACCATCATCATAGCATTTTGCCTCGTGCTCTCCATCATCTTTATCTTCTTGCGTGATTGGCGCACTACTATCATTCCGGTTGCCACCATTCCAATTTCATTGATTGGTTCTTTCTTTGTGATGTACATGCTGGGCTTCACCATCAATGTGCTTACGCTGTTGGGAATTGTGCTTGCCATCGGGATTGTGGTGGACGATGCCATTGTGGTGTTGGAAAATATTTATGTGAAAGTAGAAGAAGGGGAGGATCCGGATACCGCAGCACGCAAAGGATCAACAGAAATTTATTTTGCGGTGATTTCTACTACCGTATCGGTGGTAGCTGTTTTCCTTCCAGTGATTTTCTTACAAGGATTAACGGGTCGGTTGTTCAGAGAGTTTGGGTTGGTGGTAGCCAGTGCAGTCGCTATTTCTGCTTTCGTGTCGCTCACACTCACCCCCATGATGAGTTCAAAAATTTTAAGACGCAGAGAAGTTCAGCCTTGGCTATATCGGAAAACGGAGCCTTTTTTCAACTCTTTAACACAAGGCTATTCTTCAGCTTTGGAAGGTTTTATGAGCCGCAGATGGTTGGGATTTGTCGTGATTGTGGTAGCCATCGGGCTTATTGTTCTTCTTGGAAAAGTTACTCCTTCCGAGTTATCACCCCTTGAAGATCGCAGCGAGTTTCGCCTTCAAGCTCAAGCACAAGAGGGTGCCACTTTTGAGTATATGGATCGTTACGTAAAAGAGTTAACTCAATTTATTAGTGACGAAGTGCCGGAGCGAAATGGTATGGTGAGCGTAACGGCACCTGGATTTGGTGGTAATGGTGTGAACTCCGGATTTGTGAGAGTTATTTTAAAAGACCCGAAAGACAGAGATCGTACACAGCAGCAAATTGTGGATGATATTACTGGCAAAGTCCGGAAATATACCGGTGTGCGAACCTTCAGTACACAAGCGCAAACCATTGGCGATCGCAGAGGAGGTTTCCCGGTTCAGTTTGTAATTCAAGCAGCCGATATCGAAAAGTTAAAGAAAGTATTGCCTGAGTTTATGGTGAAGGCTTCGGCTAGTCCGAAGTTTGCTTTTGTAGATTTGGACTTGAAGTTTAATAAGCCGGAGATCAACATCACGATTGATCGTGACAAAGCGAGAAACTTAGGAGTAAATGTGTTAGACATTTCGCAAACACTTCAATTGGGATTGAGTGGTTCGCGCTTCGGTAACTTTATCATGGATGGAAAACAATATCAGATCATCGGTCAGGTAGAACGTGGGAATCGCAATGAGCCGTTGGATTTGAAAACATTGTATGTTAAGAACAAACGAGGTGAATTAATTCAGTTAGATAATCTGGTAACTTTTGAAGAGCGAAGCAGTCCACCGCAATTATATCGATTCAATCGCTATTCGTCTGCTAAAGTACAAGCCCAATTAGCCAAAGGAGTTGCCTTGGGTGATGGTATCAAAGAAATGCAGCGTATTGCATCGGAAGTATTGGATGAAAGTTATACTACGAGTTTGGACGGAGCATCTCGTGAATTTGCGGAAAGCTCTTCCAGTATCATTCTGGCATTTTTAATTGCGCTGGCCATTATTTATTTAATCTTAGCCGGGCAATTTGAAAGTTTTAAAGATCCTTTTGTGATTATGTTCACAGTTCCCTTGGCGCTTGCAGGCGCCTTGATTTCACTTTGGTACTTTAATCAAACGCTCAATGTTTTTAGCCAAATTGGAATTATCATGTTGATTGGCTTGGTAACCAAAAACGGTATTTTGATTGTAGAGTTTGCCAACCAAAGAAAGGAGCAAGGACTTGCCGTCCTCGATGCGGTGAAAGAAGCAGCCGTTTCGCGTTTCCGTCCCATCATTATGACGAGCCTTTCTACCATATTAGGGATTTTGCCCATTGCATTGGCGTTGGGCGCAGGTTCTGAAAGCCGCGTGTCTATGGGTATTGCCGTAATCGGAGGAATGTTGTTTGCTACCGTTCTCACCTTGTTTGTTATTCCAGCTATTTATTCATACATCAGCAGTAAGCATGTTAGCGTTAAGTAATACTAAGACCGCAGGCACTACGCAGGCACCCGTGGAAAGAATGTGCAACCGTCACTTTTTTGCAAACTGCATAGGGGCAGTGATTTTGTTCTTAGTGATTTCGATGGCATCGATGGCACAAGAAAAATTGAGCCTGGCAAATGCAGTGCAGATTGGTTTGAAAAATAATTTTGGTGTTCAAATTCAACAACTCAACGTGGAATCCGCCAAGCTCAATAATAACTGGGGACAAGCGGGTTTATTGCCAGCGGTAAACCTAACAATCAATCAGAACAACAATGCAATAGAACGTGTCCCAGCTAACCCATTTGCAGTACCTGGTTTAAATATAACAGATAACGTATTGGGTCAATTAGATGTACAATTTACTTTATTCGATGGCTTTGCTGTTAAAATTGCTAAGCAACGTCTCGAGCAATTGGAAGCGCTCAGCATAGGAAATGCAGCATTTGTAATGGAGAATACAGTACAGTCGATTATCCTAAGTTATTATCAGGCTACGCTGGAAAAAGAAAGATTACAAGTGCTCATTAAAAACCGTGCATTTTCTAAAGAGCGCTATGACTATGTAAAATTGAAAAAGAGTTTAGGCTCTGCCATTTCATTTGACGTATTGCAAGAACAAAACAATTATCTCACCGATTCATCCAACGTGTTGCGTCAGGAAATCATTGTGAAGAATGCAACCCGCACGTTGAATGTATTGTTGAATGAGAATATCACGAAAACGTATGAATTTACCAACCCATTAGAATTTACAGATGAGTCTTATTTATACGAAGACTTGCACGGCAAAATGGTGAGCTCAAATACCAATCTCAAAAATCAGTTCATCAGTCAGGAATTGTTTCATAATGCCACTCGCAACGCACAAGCTAATTTGTCTCCAGCTATTTTATTAAACATTGGTGCCACCGGAAGCCTGGATCAACAATATGCTAAGTTTAGACCTCAATCGGGCGGAACAATAGTTAAGAGTACAAACCCAATAGGATTTGTAAATGATGACCCCTCCCTTCCAGTGGTAGGAACAAGTATTGCATCTGAGTATTTGACACAAAACGGTAACTCGTATGGTGCTTATGGAAACATTTCTTTGCGCTACACACTATTTAATGGCGGACAATTAAGAAGAACCATCGAGAATGCACAAATACAAGAAAAGATAGCCAAACTTACTACCGATCAGTTGAAAGCGTCATTAGAAAATAGTTTACTTGCTACATATGATTTGTACAATCTGCGCAAGCAATTGGTGTTGATTGCACAAACAAAACTTCAGGCGGCTGAATTAAATCTTTCTTTGGCGAATGAACGATACAAAAATGGCGCACTCAGTGCCATTGACCTTCGCATCGTGCAAGAGAATTATCAGGCTGCCGCACTGGAAAAATTTGCGGCTATTTTTGATGGCCTCTCCAGCCGCATTGATTTAGTACGCCTCACCGGTGGGCTGATTGATAATGCCGCTAAGTAAATCTAGTGATCGAGGAAACTCTGCACCATCGATTCATTCACGTGATCCATTAGCACCACTTTCCACCAGGTAGGGTGATCGTGATTATCCGGAACTAAATTATAATGATGTTGTATTTCGCGCACCATGTGACGGTTGTGGATGGCCACAATATTCATGTACGGATCGTGGATGTATTCAATCTTTTTCTTATCCAGATCAGCGCACATTTTTTTCTTCAAATCCATCACTCGCTTCACTTTGGCTTGCAATCCTTTTGAACCAAACGCTCGCAAAATCATCCACACAGAAATAGCATTAGCACCCGAGCGACTTCCCGAAAGGGTATGAATTTTATGCGCCATGAAGTGTGGCTCATTAGTCGCCAGATAATTCAAGTACCCTTTGCGAATGAGAAACACACCCGTGCCATACGGTGCTTGCAACATTTTGTGGGCGTCTAAACTGATACTGGTTACTTTGCTGTTCGAAAAATTCAAACTGTTCTTGGGATGCGTGAATGGATAGGTAAATCCTCCAAAGGCCCCATCGACATGTACTTTGTAATATACTTCTTCTTCATCCAGCACCGTGGTGAGGTCGTCTATATTATCGACTGTTCCAAACATGGTGGTGCCCATGTTGGCGACTACTATGAAGTACTCAATCTTTTCTGATTTCGCTTTTTTGATTTTCGTGCGCAAGTCTTGCAAGTTGATTTGCCGGGAAGTTTTGTGAACATCAACAACCAGTTGTTGAATCCCCAGAAGGTTGGCGATTTTCCACACCGAGTAGTGCGTATCTTCCGAGTGCACAATGGCAATTTGATGCGACTCAGCCTTGTACTTTCGCTTGAACAGATTACGAAATATCCAGGCTGCCTGCATGTTGCATTCGGTACCGCCTGCAGCAATGTATCCATCTTGCATACCCGGTTTACCGGCCATCAATTGTTCAGCACAAATTTGGATGGCCTCCATCTCAAGTTGCTCAGTACCTTCAAAAAAATCTCCTGAGATTCCCTGCGTGGGGCATCCACCGTGATTGGCATTTTGAAGCATGGCATACAAGAAGGGAGATTGCTGCACACCTTCTTTTTGAAAAATGCGCGGATCCATAGATGAGATCGGTAAGCCCATCACTTTGCTTTTGCCAAAGCGCACATTACGATCAAATGCCTTTTTAATCGTGTTTCGTATTTCAGACCCGGGGAGACGTTTCCAATACATAATTTAATGATCTATAAAAGCATCGATAAGGGCATTGTCTACATGATCCATTACAATGACACGCCACCATTTTGGGTTTTCGGTGTCATCGGGCACCAGCCCATAGAGGCTTTCAATTTGCCGTGTCATGTGTTTGTTTTTGATTGCCACGATATTCATTCCGGCTTCATGAAAATAGTCGATGTGTTTTGCATCGAGTGCTTCGCAGAGTTGACGCGTGCGTATGAATATGCGCTGCATTTTGTAATTCATTCCTTTTGACCCCAATGTTTTCAGCAGCATCCAGATGGCGATTGCGTTCGCTCCGGATCTACTGCCGATGATGGTATGATCTTTTCCGGCCACGTAGCGAGCTTCTTCGGTTAAAGCAAAGTCCATATACCCTTTACGAATCATAAACAAACTCGTGCCAAAGGGAGCGCGCAGAATTTTATACGCATCGGTATTGATGGAAGTGATTTTGGGATTTTTGAAGCTGAGCTTGTGATCGGGTTGGGTAAAAGGATAAATAAATCCACCAATGCCTGCATCCACATGAATTTTGTACGGCACATTTTGTTCTTCCAACTGGGCACATACCAAATCGGGATCGTCTACTGACCCAAAGATTTCGGTGCCCATATTTAGTATCACAATAAAATAATGGATGCCGCGGTCTTTGGCGGAAACAATTTGCTGGCGCAAATGTGCTTTATCAATTTTTCGTGTGGATGTGTTTACGTTGACTACGATCGGGCGAATATCGAGCAGGTCGCATCCTTTGATAATCGAGATGCTGCTGTCTTCGGAGAAGAGTACCCCAATCTCAGATGTGCGGCATCGATAGGTTTGTGTGAAATAGTTTCGGTAGATCCACAATGCTTCCATGTTGCTCTCGGTTCCACCACCTGCAATGTACCCGTCTTGCTGGTTCGGTAGGCCTTGCATAATTTTTTCAGCGCAGAGTTTGATGGCTTCACATTCAATTTCATGTGTGCCGCTGAAAAACGATTCTGATTTTTTATCGATCGTGTGACACCCGATGTGGTTGGGGTTCTCAAGCATGGCGCTCAACAGCGGGTCGCCTTCAGCAACTTTATGGTAAAATACCCGCCAATCCAGAAAGGACCCCGGCACTCCCATGATCTTGTTGCGCTTGTAGGAAACGTTCTTCTTCAACGCCTGAAAAACGCGCTCACTAATTTGTTCTTTGGTAAGCCGTTTCCAGTACATACGGTTGGTTTAGTTGAGGAGGCTTTTTTCCATCAGTACACAAGATAGAGACTGATCTTCAATGTTGCCAAATATGGCTTCACCTTCAAAAAGAAACTCGCGATATAAAATGCTGGCGTAGGGCGTAAAAGCGTAGCGTCTTCTCACACCATTCTGCGATAACCGACCAGTTACTTCGGTGATCATTTTTTTATAGTCTTTTGATTTGGCAAGTTCTAGAGACTGTCCAAAAAGAAGATAAGCGACTTTCGTTCCCTGGTACTCGGGATGTACACCGGTTACAAAAGAAACCACTACTTCTCCGTAGGCTGTAATTTTTTTATCGGCAATGTATTTGCTTTGTAATTGCCCCAACATTTCGAAAATGGGTAAGAAGTTTTGGTGGGCAGAAATGTCAAACTGAATTTCATCTAGCGCATCTTGCAAGATGGTGAAGCCGGCAATTTCTTCGGTATTTTCATCAATGGCTACTAGCCCCATACCCTGCTCGATGGCTTGTTGGCAGCAGACGAGTGCAAACGGTATAAATTCCTCTTTTTGAATTCCGAGCTGCCTCACCATCGGCTCCCGTTGAAAGCTCATAGCAAAGCATTCTGCAGCTGTCTGTAAATCGTTTGGCTGCATCGTTCGATAACAAATTCCTTCCTCAACTAAAGTTTGTGATAAAATTGATGCTTCTTTCATGGAAAAGATTTATTTTAAGTTTGACTTCCCGTCATTTTTTCGGGGCGCAAATATACGATACAATTAATAGATTGGTGGATGGATGTGACTATTTCCCGATTCCTCCACAATTTTGATAGAATACAACTCAACGGAAGCGCATAGATGATTTAAAATCGGAATAGCTACAGCGAATGAAAGATCTTCCCCCCGATGCTATTGTCTTAAAAGAGAACTCCTTTTGGTCGGTTTACCGCTGGAGGAGTGCCGAATGGAACCAAGTCGTTATTTTAAAGTTGTTAAATCCTACAAGTGTAAGAAATGGTCATCTAAAGCAGTTGACAGATGAATTCAATGTCACCCGCCAACTCGACCTGCCTTTCGTTCGCAAGGCATTAGAGAAACTGAAACTCAACAACCGCGAAGGACTTGTGTTGGAATATGTACCCGGCAAAACACTGAAGGACTGGATTAAGAATAACGGTGGTCTGGATACAAAAAAATTTCTTGAATTATCCATTCAGTTGACAGATCAACTATTTCAGATTCATGAAAAAGGATTTTATCATCGGGATATCAACCCCGAAAATATCATCGTAAACGATTCGCTTACTTCCTCAACGTTTATTGACTTTGATCTGGCTACCCCATTTGGTGTACTGCGCGAACAGCCCATAAAAGAATCATTAGAAGGCACACTGGCGTATCTTTCTCCTGAGCAAACAGGACGAACCAACCGAAAAATAGATTATCGCACCGACTTGTATTCACTGGGCATCACCTTGTACGAATGCATTACCGGTCAGCTTCCGTTTTCGTTTGCCGATCCTACCGAAATGATTCACGCTCATTTGGCGATTGAACCTAAAAGCGTTTATGAATTGAATAGCGAAGTGCCGATGATGATTTCGCTGATCATCAAAAAAATGATGGCGAAGAACGCTGAAATGCGCTATCAGTCTTTGGAAGGTGTAAAATATGATTTGGTAAAATGTAAATCGCAGCTCGAGCAAGCAGGCACAATCAGTGAGTTTCCTTTGGCCGAGAGTGATCATTTTGGTCGTTTTAATATTCCTCATCTATTGCTGGGTCGTGAACGCGAAACCGCATTGCTCCGCGAGATGTTGGCGCGCGTTATTCAAAGTTCTTCTTGCGAAATCTTACTTATCACTGGTGAGGCAGGATCTGGCAAATCAACACTGGCCGCACATCTGCATCCGTATTTGCTGGAACAGCATGGCTACTTTGTTTCAGGTAAATACGATATTCCGCAATTGAGCTCACCGTATAGCGCCATCATTTCCGCATTCAAGGGATTAACAAATATTCTTTTAAGCGAACCGGAGGAATCTATTAAAGAGTGGAAAGAAGTATTGAATCAGGCCGTGGGCGATTCGGGAAATGTGCTGACGGAGGTACTACCTGAGTTACAACTGATCCTGGGGCCGCAGCCTCAATTAACGCAACTGGGATCGCGCGAAGCGGGCTTCCGGTTTAATTATGTGTTCACCAACTTTATCAAAACAATAAGTGCCAAGCATCCACTGGTTTTGTTCTTAGATGATTTGCAATGGGCAGATGAAGCTTCGTTGATATTGATCAAAGCCATTCTTACTGAAAAAGATTTAGGAAAGGTCTTTTTGATAGCCACCTGTCGGGAAGAAGAAAGAATTGCCAATACGCAATTGGTTGCCATTCTAAATGATATTGAAAAAAGTAAGCCAATCGAATATTTGTCGCTGGTGCCTTTGCCGCTGGAGGCGATTCAACAGATTGTATTGGAAACCATCAACTGCACGATCAGTCAGGCACATGCGCTGGCACAAGCCGTTCAGCGCAAAACATTAGGCAATGCTTTTTTTGTTAATCAGTTTTTAAAGTCGCTGTATGAGCGAAACTACCTCCGTTGGCAAAATGCAATTGGCTGGACGTGGGACGAAACGGAAATCGAAAATCTTACGATCACGGATAATGTGGTGGAGTTACTTTGTCAATCCATTCGAAAAATGGAGCCCACCACACAACAATCGTTAATGGTAGCTTCCTGCATTGGCCGCGACTTTTCAGTATATCAGCTGGCCAGTGTGTTAGAAAATCATGATCAGGTAATCTTGGCTTTTTTACAAGATGCCATCAAAAACGGTTTGATTACCTACGCAGCGATTGGGCGTGTCATGCATCAAAACGAATCACAAAAGTTCCGCTTTACACACGATCGTATTCAACAAGCTTCGTATTCATTATTAGACGAAGAACAAAAACAGCAGTGGCATTATAAAATTGCCATGAATCTGGTGCAGTTTCAATCGGAAGATACTGACCAGCATCTCTTTGAAATTGTCAACCATTTTCGCTTATCCAAATCACTGATTCGGGATGATAAGTTGAAACAACAAGTGGCGCGTTTTAATTTGGATGCCGGTATGCGAGCGAAACGCTCGGTCGCATTCCCTCAAGCGAATGGGTATTTTCAAGATGCATGGTTTTGGCTTCAACCCTTTAAGCCTTGGACTACCGATTACCAAGTTACTTTGCAGTTGTTTAATGAGATCGCTGATACTTCTTATCTAGTGGGCAATTTCGAACGAATGGAGTATGCCATTGCCGAAATTTTAAACCACACCCCATCACTGCTCGATAAAATCAAAGCCTATGAAGTAAAGATTCATTATTACCAATCGCGGAATAAACTAGTGGAAGCCGTTACATTGGCAATCGATGTGGCTGCCATGTTGGGCGTTCGCTTCCCTGCTCACCCCAATAAAGTAAACATTCTTGCCTCACTTTTTACACTCCAATTTTCGTTGGCCCGTAAAAGCGATGATGCCCTGGTGCACTTGCCAGCCATGAAGAACGAAAAAATATTGGCGGCTATGCGCATCTTGGTGAGTGTAAATAGTGCCGCTTATTTTGCAAACCCGAATCTTTTTCCGCTGCTGGTTTTTAAGCAAGTAGAACTTTCATTGAAATATGGCAATTGCGAGTTTTCGCCTTTCGCTTATGCCTCTTTCGGTGTGGTAAAAACAGGTGTATTAGGAGATATTGAAGGAGGATACAAATTAGGACAGGTGGCCGAGAAGCTCCTAGATCAATTTCCTTCCAAAAGCTTGCGTGTCCGCACCTTGATTGTGATCAATGGATTTCTCAATCATTGGAAGATACATCCCGGTCATTTTGTGCTGGCACTTCCTTCCTTCTTTGATGCGGCCAAAGAATCCGGAGATATCGAATATGCCGCTTTGTGTTTGTTTAATCAGACACTGTACAGTTTTTGTTTGGGTCAATCGCTCTTGCGCCTTGAACAGGAAGCAACACAGCGCGATGAAATCATTCAATCGTACAATCAAAACACGCCTCTATTCTTCAATAAAATATTTCTGCAAACGGTCATCAACTTACGAAGTGGTGCGGCAAATCCAACAGAACTCATTGGACGAGGATATGATGAGTCGGTGATGATTGACATCCACTTGCAGGCGAAAGACAATACCTCTCTTTTTGCGTGCTACATGCAAAAGGCATATCTCCATTATCTGTTTTATCAATATGACCATGCACTCACCTATATCAACAAAACCGAGCAGTTTATAGAAAGCGCCATCGCTTCGGTGATCTACCCGGTTTATTTCTTTTACGAAGCGTTGATTTACGCATCACAAGTGCAAGGCAAAGAAGCTTCTAGTGCAGTTCTCAAACGGATCAAAAAAAATCTTCGAAAACTGGAAAAGTGGGCAAAGCTCTCACCGGAGCATCACGGTCATCGCCATCAGCTATTGTTGGCAGAATATTACCGACTCACCAATCAAGGACATGAAGCAGCCACTTGTTATGAGGAGGCCGCCAAACGAGCCAGTGAAAATCAGTTTACTCAGGAAGCTGCTCTTGCGTTTGAATTGGCCGGAAAATATTACCTCGATCAGGAGCGCGAGTCAATTGCTGTTTATTATTTGGAGAGCGCAGTACGCGCCTATGCGCAGTGGGGTGCCATTGAGAAAGTAAAGCACCTTACCGCCCAGTTCGGCAAGCTATTGCGCTATAGACGTGTAGAAGAGTTTACCGTATTTGAAAACAACGATTCCTTACGGCTGAACAATAGTCAGGCCTTGGATTTGAATACAGTGGTAAAAGCCAATCAGGCCATTTCGCAAGAGCTGGTATTGGGTGCCCTGCTCGAAAAGATGATGGTAATTGTTGAACAAAGTGCCGGTGCGCAGCGTGGTGCATTGATCGATAATGATAACAATCAATTGAAAGTCTTGGTTGATCGTCATGCGATGATGCATAGCCCTTTGGAGTCAGCCAAGGACTTACCCTTGTCGGTGATTCATTATGTAGCACGCACGAAGAAGAGTTTGGTTTTTGGCAATGCGTATAAGGATTTGCAATTTGGAAATGATGAGTACATCATGCGCGAGCGCCCCAAATCCATTCTCTGTTATCCGGTTATTCGCAAAGGCAAATTGAGTTGCATCTTTTATCTGGAGAACAATCTGGCTTACGATACATTTACGGCACAACGATTGGAGTTGCTGGATATCCTTGCACCGCAAATGGCGATCTCTATTGAGAATGCATTGCTTTATGAAAACCTGGAGGCAAAAGTGAAGATGCGCACGGAAGAAATTCAGGTGAAGAATGAAAAGTTGGAACAACAGAAAGCTGAAATCGGCTACCAGCGCGACCGACTGGAAGACGCCCAAAAAGAAATCATTTTCAAAAACGAAGAACTGCGAAAAGTCAACTCGAATCTGGAATTGATTGTGGAAGACCGCACCCGCGAGTTGATGGTTACGCTAGAGAAACTCAAAGAAAGCAATAAAGAACTCGATACATTCATCTACAGGGCTTCGCATGATTTGAAAGGCCCGATCCTTCGCATACAGGGCTTGACGATGATCACACAGCGCGAGCCTGATCCAGCCTTGCAAAAATTGAATATCAACCGGATTGAATTCACCGCTATTGAAATGGGCCGTGTGCTTTCCAAGTTGTTAAATATTCATCAGGTATTTAAGGATGAAATAGAAAAAACCAAAGTCAACTTTGAGCAACTCATCAGCGATGTGGCCAAAACGTTGCAACCGTTAATTTGGGAGAACACAGACTTTTTGGTAGCCGATATTCCAAATGAAATTGTGTTCTATTCAGATATTCAATTTCTGAAAACGATTTTAGAAAATCTGATTGAAAATTCAATTGTATTTCGGAAAGAAGGGGTTGATCTGAAAATCCATGTCACCATTGGCGTGCAGCAAGACAAACTGATTTTATCCGTTCGTGATAATGGTTCCGGCATCAATCCGGAAATCAAAAATCAATTGTTCAATATGTTTTACCGCGGCTCGGAAAAATCCATTGGCAATGGATTGGGATTGTACCTCGTCAAGAAAGCCACCGAAAAATTAGGTGGCGAAGTACACATTCAAAGCACTCAATTTGAGTTTACCGAAGTTACGGTAGCAATTCCTGTGACTTAGCCTTCCGAAGGTACGTCAGAAGGTATTTCAGACGACACTTCTTCATGACGCATCACCCAGAAATTATTAAACCCTTCGCCTTGCTGAATGTTGATAAAGCCATTGGCCAACAATTCTAAAATGGAAAGGAAATTAAAAATTAAAGCAATGCGGGTGGGTGTATTTTCAAACAACTCGATAAAAGCAACCCGTGGCTTGCTGCCGATTTGTTCTAAAATATATTGCTTCTGCCCCTCGATGGTGTATGGATATTGAATTACCTGATGAACCGGCTTGTTCTTTTCTTCATCTTGACGCTTGAGCACTTTTTCGAAAACCGTTAGCAGTTTAAAGAGGTCAACATCTTGTAATTCCGCCTCCACATTGGTGCTTTCGGCCAACTGACGAAGTTCTTTCATCAAATTGCCGCGCTTTTCTTTCATCAACTCGCTCTCCTCCATTTTATGGAACTGCTCCACCACCGATTTGTACTTTTTGTACTCCATCAGATGCTTCACCAATTCCTCGCGCGGATCAATTTCATTGCCTTGTTCATCGAGTTGAGGTCTGGGCAATAGCATCTTCGATTTAATCCGCATCAGCGTGGCCGCTACCAGAATAAACTCGCTGGCCACCTCTATATTCATGGTTTCAAGCTGCCGCAGATACTCCAAGAAATCGTTGGTAATCTTTGAAATCGGTATGTCGTTTATCTCTAATTCATCGCGTTCGATGAAGAATAACAGCAAGTCGAAAGGCCCTTCAAATAAGGGCAAGTGAATCTCAAACGGTTTTTGTTCCATAAAAATAGTGGGCGACAAAATTATCCAAAACCAACTAGAAATCCGTAGTAATTATGAAATCTGTAAATTTGTGGCTAAACCCGCCTAAAACATTATAAAACACTTACATTGGGTTGCTGTTTTAATAGGAAGCTGCCCCAAAACACCCAAAAAATGCTCATCACACCCGGAAAATTGTTATCGAAAATCGAAAGCCCAGCCGATCTCAAAAAATTAGATCAGGTGCAGTTGGTGCAGCTTTGCGATGAACTGCGTCAATTTATTGTAGATAATGTGTCCGTTTATGGAGGTCATTTTGGCGCCAGCTTAGGTGTGGTGGAATTGACGGTGGCTCTTCATTATGTTTTAAATACCCCGTATGACCAACTCGTGTGGGACGTAGGCCATCAGGCGTATGGTCATAAAATCCTTACGGGAAGGCGCGATAATTTTTATACCAACCGTGTTTATAAAGGCATTTCCGGATTTCCTAAGAGAAAAGAAAGTGAGTATGATGCATTTGGTGTAGGTCACTCATCTACTTCAGTGTCTGCTGCTTTAGGAATGGCCATGGCTTCGAAGTATCAAAAACTGGACGACAAGCAACACGTGGCCGTTATTGGCGATGGCGCATTAACCGGAGGAATGGCCTTTGAAGGTCTGAACCATGCCGGAGTTTCAGATACCAATTTGCTCATTATCCTCAATGACAATTGCATGTCCATCGACCCGAATGTGGGCGCTTTGAAAGATTATCTGACCGACATCACTACTTCACAAACCTATAACCGGTTGAAGGAAGATGTTTGGAACATGCTAGGCAAACTATCCACGTTTGGCAAAAGCGCACAAGAGATCGTTTCGAAAATTGAAACAGGCATCAAATCCACTTTGCTGAGTCAAAGCAACTTATTTGAATCGCTCAATCTCCGTTATTTCGGCCCGGTTGATGGCCATGATGTGGATCATCTGGTCGCCATATTGAATGACCTCAAACAGATCAAAGGCCCAAAGATTTTGCATTGCATTACCACCAAAGGAAAAGGCTACGGTCCGGCTGAAAAAGGAAACGCCACCACCTGGCACGCACCCGGCACATTCGATAAGATAACCGGAGAAATTCATAAGAAAATTTACGATCAGCCACAGGCTCCAAAATACCAAGATGTATTTGGACACACGCTGGTGGAATTGGCCAAAACCAACGACAAAATTGTAGGAATTACTCCTGCCATGCCTTCCGGCTCATCGATGAATATCATGATGAAAGAGATGCCGACACGTGCATTTGATGTAGGCATTGCCGAACAACATGCTGTTACTTTTTCGGCAGGCTTGGCTACACAAGGACTTGTGCCATTCTGTAATATCTATAGCTCGTTTATGCAGCGTGCGTATGATCAAGTAGTGCACGATGTGTGTATTCAAAATTTGCCTGTCAACTTTTGCTTAGATAGAGCTGGTTTTGCAGGTGCCGATGGACCGACACACCATGGTGCGTATGACATCGCTTACTTCCGCTGCATACCTAATATTATTGTGGCTTCGCCCATGAACGAATCAGAGTTACGAAACCTGATGTATACCGCACAACTTCCCCGCAAAGGGCAGGCATTTTCTATTCGCTACCCACGCGGCCAGGGTGTGATGCCTAATTGGAAAACTCCGTTTGAGGAAATTCAAATCGGAACCGGAAGAAAAATCAAAGAAGGACAGGATGTGGCCATCCTTACCATTGGTCATATCGGGAACTATGCCATAGAAGTTTGCGAGAAGTTAGAGAAGCAAGGCATTTCCATCGGCCACTATGATATGCGCTTTGTGAAGCCTTTGGATGAGGCGCTTTTGCACGAAGTATTTTCGAATTACTCCAAGATAATCACTGTAGAAGATGGCTGCATCCAGGGAGGTTTGGGAAGTGCGATATTAGAATTCATGGGCGATCACCAATACAATGCTTGGATCAAGCGCTTGGGCATTCCCGATCTGGTGATTGAACACGGTGAACAATCCGAGTTGCACAAAGAATGTGGATTTGATCCAGATGCCATCGAGCAAACAGTTTTAATGATGCTTGAGAATTCAAAGGCTTTGGTTCATTGATGAGCAATTTGTTCCACAAGAAATCAGGTTCTGGCCCCCCGATCATTTTACTACACGGCTTTTGCGAAACTCACGACATATGGGATGGGTTTTCAGAATCATTGGCGACTGACTTCTCGGTTTTTAGTTTTGATTTGCCCGGTTTTGGCCAGAGTAACTTGATTACTCCGCTTTCCATTGATACGGTGGCCCAAAGATTGATTGAAGAATTGGAATCTTTGAAAGTAAAGCATTCTATTATAATAGGGCATTCGCTGGGCGGCTATGTAGCGTTGGCCATGCAGCAGGCAGCACCAGAATTGTTTGCTGGATTGGTTTTGTTTCAATCCACCGTATTTGCCGATACGGAAGAAAAAAAAGCGAACCGGAATAAAACCATTGAATTTGTACATCAATATGGAGTTGCCCCTTTTGTAGATACGTTTGTCCCCAACCTATTTCATCAAAAAGAGCATGCAGCCGTTCCTGGTGTGCGAGACATGGCATTGAAAACGTCATTGGAAACACTTGTACAGTATTCGGCAGCAATGCGCGACCGGCCGGCCAGAGATCAGATAAATGCTTTTGACATGTTGATTTTGGCCGGCCGATTTGATGCCATCATTCCAATTTCGGTATCTGAACAAATTGCCGCCCTTTCTGGCCGAGCTACCCTCAAAGTTCTCGAATTCAGTGGCCATATGGGCATGTTGGAAGATCGAGAAGAATGCTTAAAAAGCATTCGAGACTTTAGTTTGCCCCGACTTGTTTAAGCTTAACGATTAATTATTCTCTTTTTCTGGATTTTTTGATGCGGATTTTGGTGTTTTGGCTATATTTGGAATTGATAACATCGTAAACCCTAAAGTTTAAAACCTATGACATCACCTTTAGATCCGATTGATCCCCACAAATACGATGATTGGAATAATCTCGCAGCTAATCTCGGCTATGTTTTTTGGGCTATAGGCATTTTAGTAGCGGTTGGGTATTTTATCCGCCTTTCTACAACCGGAGGTAACAAAAACAAGTACGACTTCATCAACAAGCATGAAATCAAATATTTGTGGATTGCATCAATCATTATCGTCATCGGTTTATGCTTTTATGGAAACTCTAACATTGAAAAAATGAACTCAGTGCTCTTTTTTGTGAGAGGTTTCTTGACGATTGCTGTGGGTCTGGTGATTGCCATGATTTTGCAAAACTTGCTTAAATTCTACTATCCTTTCTTTATCGAAAAACGCTTGAAAGTATTGCGTTACAAACCACGGATTTCTCCAAAAACCGGCAAGCCAATGAAATTGCTGAGTGAAGAAGAAGAAGATGCGTATTTGGATGAGGGTATGCAAGCTGAAGAAAACGTGTTTTCGGTTGACTACGATGTATGGAAAGATGAAGAGACGGGCTTTATTCAAATTGAAAAATATGCTGGCCACTTACATGCAATCCAATGTCCTGAGTGTAACTACCAAACATTCAAAGTGGTAAAAGAAGAGATCACCAAAACTCCTTCAGCTACAGAAGAGGGTGAAATCATAAAGCACTATTTGTGTGGATATTGTGGTTACAAGGCAAAGAAAATTGTCGTGCTGAAGCAGCAAGCTAAAACCGAAGAGACGGTAGCAGCTTAACCGATAGAAATTGAATGGATTGAAGAGGTTTCATTTATGGAGCCTCTTTTTTTTGCCTTACCCGTTGTAGAGTTCCGGTAACTTAATCTGGTCAGAGTAAAACTTCATTCGCGTATGTGCCCGATCCAACAGAGCAATTCGCTCGATAATGGTTTGTTTGTGATTGATAAATACTTCCACGTATTCATCGCCCAGTAAGTATAAGTTTACTTTATGTTTATAATAGCGAATGGCCATGATGAATTGGGCGTGTTCGTAGAGTACTGAAATTTTCTTCTCCAGTGGATATTTGGCCAAATCACTCCACGAAATCATACGCTACTTTGCTATTTCTAAAATTGATTTTTCAATAATATCACAACATTCATGAATCTGCTCTTCGGTTATCACTAAGGGAGGTGCTAAGCGTATAATGTTTCCATGCGTTGGTTTTGCCAACAATCCATACTCTGCAAATTTCAAACAGATGTTCCAGGCTGTTTCACTATCGGGCGTGTCGTTAATCACGATTGCATTCAGAAGACCTTTCCCTCGCACCAATTTTACCATGGTTGATTTTTGCATGAAGGCGGTCATTCGGTTACGGAACACCTTGCCGAGTCGTTCGGCATTTTCAGCCAATTTTTCTTCTTCTACCACACGCATAGCTTCAACTACCACAGCTGCTGCCAAAGGATTACCGCCAAAAGTAGATCCATGTTCACCGGGTTTGATCACGAGCATAATTTCATCATCGGCCAAAACCAACGAAATGGGCAACACACCTCCGGATAATGCTTTGCCTAGGATCAATAAGTCGGGGCGCACATTTTCATGTGATGAGGCCAGCATTTTGCCGGTGCGGGCAATACCCGTTTGAATTTCGTCCATCATCAGCAACACGTTGTGCTGCTTGCATAACTTTTCGCCTGCTTTTAAATAACCTTCTTGCGGAACATACACTCCAGCTTCGCCTTGAATCGGTTCAATCCACAGTCCGCATACATTCGGATTGGCCAGAGCTTTTTCGAGGGCCGCCACATGATCATAGTCAACAATTTCGAAGCCCGGCATAAACGGGCCAAAACCTTTTTGTGAAGAAGGATCGGTAGATGCACTAATGATGGTAGTTGTGCGGCCGTGAAAATTTTTCTTCACAGCCACAATCACCGCCTGATTTTCAGGAATTCCTTTTTTGGTATAACCCCATTTGCGCGCCAGCTTGATAGCCGTTTCATTAGCCTCGGCACCACTGTTCATAAATAAGGCCTTTTCGTACCCAAACAACTCGCAAACGAATTTTTCGGCTACGCCCAGTTTGTCATTATAAAAGGCACGTGAAGTAAGTGTCAATTCTTTGGCTTGATCGATCAATGCTTGAATAATTCGCGGATGGCAATGTCCTTGGTTTACGGCACTGTAAGCCGATAAGAAATCGAAATAGCGCTTGCCTTCTACATCCCATAAAAAAACACCTTCACCTTTGCTCAACACCACCGGTAGAGGATGGTAATTATGCGCTCCAAATTTTTCTTCTAAAGCAATGGCTTCCTGGCTGGTGGTAATCGTGTCGATCATAATTTTAAAATACTCGTGTTGGTAAAGGTACTCAAACCACCTGAATTTTATATTGTAAACACGCAAGGTGCATGAAGCTAACCGAAATGCTCTAAATTTGTGTACCGAATGATGCGTATGGAATTGGATCAGGAAAATTTGAGGCGTTTTTTTGAAAAGTTGCGAAGCATTGGTTTGCTCGAGCGAATTTTCGGTTGGGGAAAAGTGATCGCTCAATTGGTAGATGCCAATGGCGAATTGCAAAAACTCATAACGAAAGCAGAATCATTAAAAACAGAAAGCGCTCGACTGGATAATGCCCTTACCGTAGAAAAAGTTGCGAGTACGAATTTACAACAAACTGTAAGCCGATTGGAGTCTGAAAACGTGCGGCTCAGTGGATCTACCGATCATTTGTTGAAAGAAAAGGAGGAACGTGTAAAAGAACTATCATCACTTTCCGAAGCCAACAAGATTTATTTGCGCAGAGGCACCGAGCTATCCAATGAACTGGCGGTGACGAAAAGCAGCTTAGAACGTTTGGAACTGGAAGCCAAACGAATCAAAGAGCAACTCACGCAGTTTCAAAGTTTAGAAGAGCACCGCAAAAGTGAGTACGAAAAGTCGATGGCTGCACTCAACCAAATTCAGCACAAAATTCAGAAAGATCGCGAAGCAGAAGTTGATATCAGAAATCGCACCGAAATTGAGCGATTAAAACGCTTGAAAGAAACATGGACGGCCCACGAAGAAAACGTGAAAGGCCGTATCAAAGCGATCTGCAATCGGCATGGCATTGACTACATTGATAAAGTGCCATTCAAGGGGAGTCCGGATAACACCATCAAAATCAAAGATGAGTTTATCATTTTCGATGCCAAGAGCCCGGCCAGCGATGACTTATCCAATTTTCCATCGTACATAAAAAATCAAACGGATAGTATCAGCAAGTACGTAAAGGAAGAGGGTGTGCGCAGAGAGTTGTTTTTGGTTGTACCCACCAACACACTCGATGCCCTTGGCCAATATGAATACAAGTTGCCTGACTACACGGTGTTTGTGATTTCGATTGATTCGCTCGAACCCATTATTTTGTCATTGAAGAAAATTGAAGACTACGATTTTGTAGATCAACTGAGTCCCGAAGAGCGCGAAAACATTTGTAGAGTAATTGGCAAATTTGTTCACCTATCGAAAAGGAGAATTCAGATTGACGGATTTTTTGCGAAGCAGTTCTTTGAATTAGTCTACCGCAGTGAGGCCGATCTGCCAAAAGATATTCTGGATAAGGTAGTGGAGTTTGAAAAATCAGAGAAGTTAAATCCACCCATCGAAAAGCGCGCCAAGCAAATCAACCTCAAAGAATTGGAAGTGGAGAATGATAAAATTAATAGCGAAGCCAACCAGAAGGGAATTGTTACTCATGATTCGTTGTTAATAAAAGAAATCAACAAACTGCCGTTGTATACCACGCAGGTTGAAACCCAGAGTAAAAAAGATCAAGCAAATCTTTTCGAGTAAAAATTTTTAATTTTAGGAATGGATATTACACTTAAGTATAGTTTGATAGAAAAACTCGTAAATACAGAAGACGAGGCTGTTCTTAATCAGGTAAAGGATTTCTTATCCTTGGAGAAAAATTATTGGGAGACCATCAATCCCAAATTAAAAGCATCGCTCGAAGAAGCCCTGCTTCAAGTTGAGAAAAAGGAGTATGTAGAACATGAACAGGTCATTAAAAACATCAAACAAACAGGTCGGGCATGACCTATCAAGTTATTTGGACTAATAAAGCTAGGGAGACATACAATCAAAATCTGGACTACCTTCTACAAAATTGGGAAGATAAAGTATACAACGATTTTGTTAATCGTGTAGAAGTTGTGGTGGATCACCTCAGGCAAAACCCAAAGATGTTTATAGCAATTGACGTTAATCGGAATATTTATCGCTGTGTTGTAACAAAGCACATTTCTTTGTTTTATCAACTTACTGGGAACTCCGTTTTGCTGCTTCTTTTTTGGAATAATTTTCAAGAACCGGAAAAACTGCCTTTATAGTATCTATTTTGTGATGTAAGATGAAAGTAACTGCAGATAATAAACTCAAAAAATTGATTGTCGTTGGCGATCGGGTTTTGATCCGTCCGGCCAAAGAATCGGATAAAACAGAAAGTGGACTTTATTTACCACCCAGCGTTCAAGAGAAAGAAAAAATTCAGCGCGGCTATGTGATCAAAGCAGGGCCAGGTTATCCTTTGCCAATGCCGGCCGATGAAGATGACTCCTGGAAAGGCAGAGAAGAGCAGGTAAAATATTTGCCTTTGCAAGCGCAGGAAGGAGACCTTGCTATTTATCTGCAAAAAGGAGCTATTGAAGTCGTATACGAAGGAGAGAAATATTTCATTGTGCCTCAAGCTTCCATATTGATGCTAGAGCGAGAAGAAGACCTGATTTAGTTTATGGCAGGACTTTCATTTGCATCACTTCGGGCCGGAAGAAAATATTATCTGATCAATTATGGCGATCGGTATGAGTTCGAATTAGAAACAGTGCTATCCAATGAAGATTTTCGGGTGAAAGATTTGCATACTCTTGAGCGCTACACCATTAGCGATCTGCTTAAGTTTGGAAAAGGCAAAGATTTTGAAATACGTGAACTGCGCGAATAAATTTTTGATTTCATCATAGATGTCCCTTACCTTTTTTAGCTTGCCTTCATGTACTTAGAGTATTTCGGCTATGTAGCCTCTATTTTAATTGGACTACTATTAGGTTTATTGGGAGGTGGCGGCTCGATCATGTCAATTCCAATTCTGGTTTACTTGTTTCAAATTGATGCTGTCAATGCCTCAGCCTATTCATTGTTTATCGTAGGTGCTACCAGCTTTGCCGGTGCGGTGCCCAAATACCGCGATCACCTGGTGAATATCCGCACAGGCTTTTTATTTGGCATTCCTTCCATTGTCACTATTTTCATCACCCGAAAGTTTATAGTTCCTGCTATTCCCGATGTGCTCTTTCAATGCAATGAATTCTTGTTTACCAAGAGGTTGTTGCTACTCGGGATCTTTGCCATTTTGATGGTACTGGCCTCCGTGCCAATGATTAAAGGCCGCAGAGACATTCAGCCACGAAGAAAGGAATTTCAGACGCAATTGATCATTATTGAAGGTGCGCTGATTGGGTTTTTAACTGGTTTGGTGGGTGCGGGTGGAGGCTTTTTAATTATACCCGCTTTAGTACTACTTACCGGTTTACCCATGAAAACAGCAGCTGGAACTTCCCTATTTATAATCGCTATCAATTCATTGACCGGTTTTGTGGGAGATGCCCTCAATTCAAAAATGGACTGGCAATTTTTATTAACCATTACCGCCATTGCCATCGTTGGCGTTCACATTGGCAATGTCCTTTCGCGTAAAATCCCCGGAATCAAGCTAAAAAAGGCATTTGGCTGGTTTACGCTAGCAATGGGTTGCTGGATTTTGATGCGAGAGACAATCCTTAAGCCTTAATTTTTTTCAACCTTTTACAGCTGGATTGAAACCTTTTAACTGGTTTTACGATTATTGATAGTAATACTATTACATTTGATTGTAAAATTATCAAAATTGCTACACTTGCTTTCAAGCTAAACGAGCATTTATTCTTGCGCGATCCACAGCATACTCAATTGGGTCAAAACATCATCCAAAAAAGTGTTGAAATGATCGACCGACTCGGGTTTGAGCACTTTACATTCAAAAAACTGGCCGAAGAGATTAATTCTACAGAAGCTTCGATTTATCGTTATTTCGAAAACAAACACAAACTCTTGGTTTACCTGATTTCGTGGTATTGGCATTGGATCGAGTATCGGATCGATATTGCTACCGGATCACTGCAAAATTCAAGTGACAAATTGCGCGCTTGCCTGCGTTTGCTGGCGCAAGAAAAAAAGTACGATGAAGCGTTTGAGTTCGTTAATCAAGAGGCGTTGCATCGAATTGTCATTGCAGAATTAGATAAAACGTATTTGACCAAAGGTGTTGATGATTACAATAAAGAGGGTTTATTCAGAGGTTTCAAATCCGTTAACCGAAAGATAGCTGCTGTTGTTTTGGAGATAAATCCATCGTATGAGCATGCCTCATCATTGATAAGTACTATTTTAGTGACGGGCCACCAGCAGTTGTTTTTTTCAGACCACCTGCCATCATTAACCGCCATTGGAACAGGCAAAGAGAGATATACCAAGCTATATGAATTTATGGAAAACGTAGTGTTTAACGCCATTCAATCATAACTATGTTGAATAACGATCAAATCCACCGCTGTTTGCGTGAAGTAGCAGTTGCAACGCACCACAGTTTTAACTTAGAAGACCTTCGCCATGTAGAGGCCAACCAGCGTTTTTACAACAATGACGATTTTGTAGAATTTAAAAGAGATTTAGCCGAAGCTGGAAATAAGATTCGGATTCTGTTGATGGAAAATCAACTGGATGAGAAAACCTTTTTTGATTTTTTTGAAGAGCAGTCTACACCCGTACTTACTTTTTTTGCTGACGGTGCAGAAATGTATCCGGCATTGTTGGTTCCGGGGAAGAAAGAAGTGAAGGTAGCTTGCATCAAAAAGACAGAAACTACCATTGTAAGCTTTGATAGAACGCAACTTTTAAAAAATGAGAAGGGCGAGATCACATTCTTCGCTATTTTCTCGTATGAAAGCCCGGTAAGCGTTACATCAGAAGAAGGCATAAAGCCAACCCCCGCGCGCAGATTGTTTCAATTGCTGAAAACCGAGAAAAAAGAAATTTTTTACATTCTGTTTTACGCAGTAGTGGTTGGTTTAATCAGTTTGATTGTTCCGCTCGGTATTCAAACAACCGTAGAATTGATTTCGGGAGGTGTCATCTTTAGCTCCGTTTACCTGATGATCGGCTTGGTGATTGTTGGCGTGATTTTGAGCGGAGGATTGCAGATGGTACAAATCAGTTTGGTAGAATTTCTTCAACGAAGAATTTTTACGAAGGCTGCATTTGAATTTGCTTTTCGTATTCCGCGCATTCGATTAGAAGCATTGCATCGAAATTATGCCCCTGAGTTGATCAATCGGTTTTTTGATGTAATGACCATTCAAAAAGGGTTGCCCAAATTATTGATTGATTTATCGTCATCGGTCATCCAGATTTTATTTGGATTGTTACTGATTTCACTATACCACCCGTTCTTCGTTTTCTTTGGATTGATTTTGCTTTTATCGCTTACGCTGATTTTCTACTATACGGGGCCACGTGGATTGAACTCATCCATTCAGGAATCAAAATATAAATACAAAGTAGCACAGTGGCTGGAGGAATTGGGCCGTGCGATTCATTCATTTAAGTTGGCAGGTAATACCGAGTTGCCCATTCGCAAAACCGACTACAACGTAAACAGCTATTTGAAGAACCGGAAGATTCATTTTAATGTGCTGCTGTTGCAATATGCATGCATTGTGCTCTTCAAAGCTCTGATCATTGGTGGATTGTTGATCATGGGAACGCTGCTGGTGGTGGATCGTCAAATTACGTTAGGTCAGTTGGTAGCTTCCGAAATTGTGATCATTCTGATTTTGAATGCAGTTGAAAAAATAATCATGTACATGGATGTGGTTTATGATTTGTTAACGGCTGTCGATAAAGTAGCGCATGTTACCGATTTGCCCATTGAACGCACAGGCGGTTTTGACTTTCCGAAATTGAATGACGATGGTTTTTCGGTGCGCTTGAAAAATCTGAAATACAAATACACCGATTCATCTACCTACGCACTTGCTGGAGTAGATCTGGATATTAAGGGAGGAGAAAAAATCTGTTTAACCGGCACAACCAACTCAGGAAAATCTACATTGGTGAATATCATCTCGGGATTGTATAGCAACTACGAAGGAGTGGCCACCATCAATCAATACTCTCTTCGCGATTTGGACCTTACGCACTTACACGATTATGTGGCTAAAAATATTTCGCGTGAAGATTTATTTGACGGCACCATCTTAGAGAACGTAACTGTAGGTAAGCCGACCGAAACAGTGGAGGATGCGTTGGAGGCCCTCAAAGAAGTTGGCATTATAGATCAGGTACATGCCATGCCCGAGGGAATCAGTACCCCGCTGCTCAGTGGGGGAATCGGCTTGTCCAATTCATTTTGTTACAAATTGATATTGGCACGTTGTCTGGCCGAGAAACCCCGGCTCCTAATCTTAAAGGATTTTTTTCAGGTACTTTCAAAAAAGGAAAAGATGCAGTTGTTAGCTACATTAAATCACCCTTCGGTGAAGCGCACGATTGTGTATGTTTCCAATGATCCGTTGATCATGAGCAGTTGCGATCGGGTGGTGGTGATGGATCAAGGTAGGGTAAAGGCCATCGGTACGATGGAAGAATTATTGAAGAACGAACAGTTAAAAGGAATTTTAGACTAAGCAGGTATGCTGAACATTTCACCTCAATCGGTCAAAGAGAAAATGCCGCAAGAGAAATTATACTCTTTGCGCTCGCTGGAAACGCCACTAGCTGGTAAGTTATTAGCCAAGTGGTTACTCGGTATGCTCATTTTATTCTTTGTTATTTTATTTCTGCCCTGGCAGCAAAATATTCGTGGCAAAGGCAAGGTAACCGCGCTGTCGCCCAGCAATCGCCCGCAAACCATAGAGACCACCATTGCAGGTCGAATTCAAGTTTGGAAAATAAAAGAAGGGCAGTTTGTAAACAGGCTAGATACGATTGCAATTATCAGCGAGGTGAAAGAAAAATACTTTGACCCGCAAATGCTCAAGCGATTGCAGCAGGTGATTACTGCGAAAGAGCAAAGTTTGCAATCGAAAGACCAGAAAGCAAAAGCCTTGCAGCGGCAAATTGGCGCGTTGGAAGATGGGATGCGAACAAAAACCGATCAGGCAAAATCCAAATTGGAAGCAGAGCGAGTGCGATTCAATAACTTTAAAAATCAATATGAACGAAGCAAAAAGCTTTTTGAAGCAGGCAATATTACGCTCACCAAGTTTCAGGATATTGAGTACAAGTATCAGGGCAGTGAAGCCGACTTTGTCAATGCCGAAATTGAAATTGAACGTGTGCAGGCCGAGTACCTGGACAAAATAAATAAAGCAGAGTCCGATTTAAATAACACGCTGGCGGAGCAGTTTGATACACAAGCGGACTTGGCCAAGCTGCGCAATGAACTGACCAACATGGAAATTCGCAGCCAGCAATATTTCATTCTGGCACCGCAGGCCGGCTATGTGGTGAAAGCCACACAAGCGGGTATTGGAGAAACCATTAAAGAGGGAGATCCGGTTTGTACGATTATGCCACAATCAGAAGATGTAGCAGTAGAGATGCATGTAAAAGCAATGGATGTACCGTTAATTAGTAGAGGGCGTAAAGTGCGGATTGAGTTTGACGGATTCCCGGCTTTACAGTTCAGCGGTTGGCCTAGCATTTCAGTGGGTACGTTTGGTGGAACGGTCGAAGTAATTGATTATGTCAACACAAAACCGGGTGAGTTTCGTATTTTGGTAATCCCTGATCAAACGGATATACCGTGGCCCAAACAAATACGAATGGGCTCAGGCATCAAAGGCTGGGTGATGCTGGATGATGTGAGTGTGTGGTACGAACTGTGGCGTCAGTTGAACGGCTTCCCGCCAAGCTTATATGAAGAACCAGCAGATGAAGAGACCAAGACAAAAAGTAAAGAATCGAAAGAAGCGGAGTAACTCATGAACAAAAAAATTCTCTCAGGTTTGTTTCTTTTGCTGGCATTTGCCGCTCACGCGCAAATATCTCTTGATTCGGTTTTTGTATTGCCTGATTCGGTTAAACCATTTTCATTGGATGGGATGTATGCGGCCATGTTGGAATACCATCCGGTGGTCAAGCAGGCGTATCTGTTAAATGAAACAGCTCGCCAGGAAATTCGGATGGCGCGCGGTGCCTTCGATCCGAAAGTGCAAGCCGATTTGAATATTAAAGAATTTAAAGACAAAGAGTATTATAACAAGTTTAAAACTTCATTGAGCATTCCCACCTGGTTTCCGCTCGATCCTAAAATCGGATTTGAACGAAACACGGGTCAATTTATCGACCCGGAAAATGTAATTGGCACTGCGATGGACAACAGCCAGCTAACTACCGGAGTTTCGCTTCCATTGGGTAGAGGATTATTCACAGATGACAGACGTGCCGCACTAAAGCAGGCAAAGCTGTTTACCAAACTAGCAGAAGCCGAGCAAATCAAATTGGTGAACAAAATTTTGCTGGAGGCCGCAAAGGATTACTGGCAATGGTATTTTTCCTATTATAATTATCGCTTGCTCAGCCGTAGCACAGATATAGCTACTGAAATTTTCAGACGCGTAAAGTTAGATGCCAGCTTTGGCGAAGCATCGGCCATCGATACCGTTCAGGCCAAGATTACCTTGCAACAGCGGTTGGTAGAGCGGCAAGAATCGTATTTGGAATTTCTGAATTCCGGAATCCGGATTTCAATTTACTTGTGGAACAATGCGGGTTACCCCGTGCAACTACCGGTGGACGTAGCTCCGGTTTTATCACCCACCGAATCACAGTTGCTATCCACTCAAACCCTCAACGAACTGATTTTTTTAGCGAAACAAAATCATCCCGAACTAGTAAAGCTGAGAACTAAAATTGATCAACTGGAAATAGAACGTAAGCTGGCATCGGAATACCTGAAGCCTCGATTGGATTTGAATTACAACTTCATCAACCAGCCCTTAATGACCAACGGAACATTCAACTCCATTTCGGTCGGTAAGGATTACAAATTCGGATTGGATTTTTCCATGCCGCTTTTTTTGCGAAAGGAGCGCGCCAAATTAGCACTGACGAAAGTAAAAATTCAAAGTACCCAGTGGGAGCAATCGCAAGCGGAGCGTGAAATTTTGAATCAAATCAATATAGTGTACAACCAGATTGTGAACACCAACCAGATACTGAGGCAGCAAACCGATGTGGCTGAAAATTACACCCGCTTATTGCAAGCGGAGTTGATTAATTTAGAAAATGGCGAAAGCGATTTGTTTAAGATCAACGTGCAGCAGGAAAAGTTAATTCAGGCACAATCCAAACTACTCAAGCTAAAGGCAGAGTATGAAAAGATGAAAGCCACGATGTATTGGGCCGCTGGAGTTCGCAATCTCAACTACAATGCGAACCAAGATTAAGCGTTGAGTATGGAATCGACAATTTCTGTAGAGACTCGGACAGCCGAATTCAACGCGCCACTCACAAAGCCTGCATCGCCACTGAAATCAGTAGCCTCTCCGGCAAAATAAAGTTTCTTCGAAACAGGCGCAGCCAGATTTTTTCGATCTTGTAAAGTAGCCCCCACCAGCGGATACGAGAAGCCCCCTTTTGTAAACTCATCGGTAGTCCAATCTTTCACTAGCGAAAGAATGTTGCTGTCGTTGTTATTATTGTTCAGGTCACGTCTGATGTATTTCGTGCCATCGCCATTGTAGATTGCATCCAACTCGGCCAACACCGCCAATGTTTTATCATAATCGGAAAGCGCAGAAAGTTCTTGTGCTTTTTGTCCATATACCGTGAGCGACATGGTGCGGAAATATTTGCTTCGATTCAAGCCGGAGTTAAAATATTGTGGCATGGTAGTGCCGCCCCAGATGAAACTAGAATCCAATCCCCAAAAGTTACTCTTAAAATCCAGAATCAACCGCACCGCAGCGTCCATTCCAAATTTGCTCATGGCCGATGTTGTGCCTGAAGGCAACGAGGGAGTAAAGGTTATTCCACCCGTTTTTAATATGGAAAGAGGAACGGTAATGACAATTTTTGTTGCCGTATACGTTTTGTTATTGCTATCCGTCACGGTGATAACGTTGCCACTCCAATCGATCTTTTTTACAATGGTATTGTATTTTATCTCCGGCAATATTCCATTGAAGCGGGAGAGCAAAATATCTTGCCATGGGTTGGAGAAGGTGGTGAGTTGTTTTTGATCGTGCGTAATTAGCTTCAGTGATTCCGCCAACCCCTTGGTTCCAATTTTATTTGCGTTTGAGCCATAGTGATTGGCCACCTGGGCATTTAACAACGCCTGCGCACGGCTCGATACATTCGCAGCATTTTGAAGGGAGGCAGAGGAAGTATTGTCAGCCAATGTGGACAGAAAACTTTGAACAGCTAAGTAATCTGCATCGGTCGATAGATCGGTCGCTTTTTTTGCGGTGTTATCCAAAATATAACGAGCGGCTGCCGGATCAATTTCTTTCGTGATAATGCCCAGGTCGCTGATGATTTTTCCCCACGATGAATTGGATCCATAAATTACTTCAGCTCCTAATTCAATGGGAAAATCGGCTTGCGAGGCGTTGCTGAACGTTTGGTATTGTACATCGGTTTGATTGCGCAGCGAGCGCACGCGTCCTCCCGGTTGCGAGGCCGCTTCTAACACCGTTACCCTGATTCCCTTAACCCGCAGAATATCGGCTGCATACAATCCGGCTGCACCTGCACCGATCACAATCACATTACCATTGTAGGGAACTTCCGGCCCCGGATCATCTTTTTGGCAACTTGCCAGAAAACCGGGCATCACCATGCCAGCGGTAAGACCGATGCCAATATGCTCAAGTGCTTTTCTTCTTTTCATTCAATTCGAAAGATAAATAATTTTAGCGGGTGTGCGTAGATTCTGATCGGATTGAATAATAATTGATGGTTTATAGTGGCTTATTATCTATTTTGGAAAGAAAAAGAGTATGGCATTTTTACCCCATGCAAGCGCTACTGCCAAGAAAGTATGTGTAATAGGCCCCGAGTGCACAGGCAAAACCGATCTGTCAAAGTTTTTGGCCGATTACTTTAAGACGGCCTGGGTAGAAGAATATGCGCGGGCATACCTCAATAAATTAGGCAAACCCTATACCCAACCCGACCTCACGAAAATAGCGCATGGCCAATTGCGCATGGAGCAAGAATGGATGATTGGCGCCAACAAGGCTTTAATTTGCGATACCAACCTCATCGTGATCAAAGTGTGGAGTGAACATAAATTTGGCAACTGCGATGAAGAAATTTTAGAGCACATGCACAAGCAAAAGTATGATCTCTATTTGCTGACCAATATTGATGTTCCCTGGGAGAATGACCCGCAGCGCGAGCACCCAGATAAACGCGAGCACTTTTTGGAAATCTACCGTAATGAGTTGGCGCAAACGGGCGTTCCCATTGTAGAAATTTCAGGCGATCGCGAGGCGCGCAGAAAAAAAGCGATAGAAGCAGTACAAGCCATCTTAAACTAGGATAGCATTTTTTAATTACTTATGAGTGATCCCTACGCAGCGCTGCAAGTAAGAGACTTTCGATTTTTTGTTTTTGCCCGAATGTTTATCACCCTCGCCATCATGATTCAGGCGGTGGTGGTCGGGTGGCAGGTATACGAGATTACCAAAGATGCACTCTCACTCGGATTGATTGGTTTGGCAGAAGCTATTCCGGCTATCACGGTTTCGTTGTATGCCGGACATTTGGCCGATGTGGTAGAGCGCAAGAAAATAATTGTGGTGTGTGTAAGCACATTGGTGGTGTGCTCGGTAGCGCTGCTCTACTTCACCACAAACACCGGAGCGTTTATATTGGCCAATGGAGCCTTCCCGATTTACACAGTGATTTTTGTAAGTGGTATTGCCCGTGGTTTTTTATCGCCCGCCAGCTTTTCGTTTATGCCGCAATTGATCAGCCGCGACTTATATCAAAATGCGATTGTGTGGAACAGCACCTTGTGGGAAGGTGCCTCGGTGGGCGGACCGATCATTGGTGGTTTGGTATACGGATTTTTTGATATCACTGCCGCCTATTCGGTAGACGTAGCCTTGATGTTGCTCGGACTTACCTGCATTGTGCTAATACCCAATCGCGAATTGCCACCGGTAAGTGAAGAGCAAAGCATCTTTGCCAAGATCAAAGCGGGGATACAGTTCGTGTTCAAAAATCAGATTATCCTCAGCGCCATTTCACTGGATCTATTTGCTGTATTGTTTGGAGGAGCCGTGGCGCTGTTGCCCATTTTTGCCGATGATATTTTGCACGTGGGCAAAGAAGGGTTGGGCTTTCTTCGATCGGCACAAGGCATTGGCGCGGTGATCATGGCCGTTTACATTACCCGCAATCCTATCAGAAAGAACATAGGCAAGATATTGTTGTGGTGTGTGGCCGGCTTTGGTGTGTGCATGATCGGCTTTGGATTGTCCACTTTCTTTTGGCTGTCGATGGGCTTGTTGATTTTAAGCGGCATGTTTGATTGCGTGAGCGTGATCGTTCGCAGCACCCTCATCCACACCCTCACCCCCGAAAACATGAAAGGCCGCGTGTCGGCCGTGAATAGCATCTTCATAGGTTCCTCCAACGAGATTGGTTCTTTCGAATCCGGAGTGGCCGCGCGACTGCTGGGCGTGGTGCCGTCCGTCATCTTTGGTGGACTGATGACACTGGGCGTAGTGGGCATTACCGCCTGGAAAGCTGATAAGCTAAGGGCGCTGGATAAGGTGGGGTGAGATTAATGTAATTCAATCGCTAAAAACTTAAGGGTGCCCTTCACCCAATGCCTGGAAGACAGCTCCCGAAAATGGGTAGACATCTCCCGATGACAGGGAGATACCCACGGAGCTTCGGTGGGCTTCTACCAGTGCCGGGGAGAACCTCCCGGAGGTTTTGTATACATCTACCGATGGCGGGGAGACATCTCCCGATGATGGGGAGATACCCACGGAGCTTCGGTGGGCTTGAACCAATGATAGGGAGACACCTCCCGATCACGGGGAGACGTCTACCATTGCCCCGTAGATATGTCCCAGTGATTTTGCGACACCTCCCGATGATTCTGTCAAGCGCACTGATGGCTTGGAGATGCCTGTCTTGTCCTGAAATAGGTTGACACTAAAGTCAACCAAAATGAATCACATACAATTAAAAGAAAGTATTATTGCAGAGTATTTATCCACTGGGTTAAGTTTTCGCAAATTGGGCTCCAAATACGGAGTGAATTTTCGGA
>JAJTHV010000094.1 GCA_021300095.1 Flammeovirgaceae bacterium
AACATAATGGTTTCCGGAATACTCTTGGTCTCGTCCAGCACCGCAGTGCCTGGCCCCGCCAACGCATCGGGTATTTGCACAGGCAGGTTATTTTGATCTTTAAGTTGACTGTCCCAATTTTCTGGCTTAACGCTTAGTTCCTTAAGGAAATGACTAAACAACTTACACATCATTAAATACTTCTGAAATATGTTTAGCTCTGGAGCTGTATCTGGGTTAATTGTAATTTCCTGCCCTTGCTCATTTGTACCAACTACCAAGTTGCGGTTGTTAACTGCCTTCTCTAAAGTATATTCTATTACGTCATCTATCTCTTCTTTGGTACCAGTATAATGCTCGGTAACAACTGTACCATCCGGCATCGTCTTTTGTCGTTCTGTGGAGTAATCGAAAAAGCCATCTTTGGTCACCAAGTACCTTGTAAGTGGTTGGCCTTCGTTCCTACCGATAATAACGATTACATCTCTGTTTGGCTGGCGGCCATTTTTATATTCATCAGCCAATTGCTTGGCCCGATCCTTGTCCAAAATGACCACCTTGCTATCTACATTAAATTTAGTTTTATACAGATTGGCAACTGCTGCTAAAGAAGCTGTTGGATTAGACCCGTCCGTTCTTTCCGATAAATCGGTTACCCCATCGTTGTCATTTATATTCTGTAGCAACTGATCCCTGTATGAAACTAAACCATTCCCATGATCTTGAATAAAATCGTTTATTTCCTTCTCATTGGCAAATACTCTATCCCCTATGTACTCTTTCATTTTCTTCGCAAGCTTATCAAATACGGCTTGGTGCTCCGTTCTGGCCGGGGTATGCTCACCTGCTTCTACTTTAGTAACTACTAAGCCGTTATTCTCAGGCCCACCCGGTTTGGTGGTTATGATAAATGACCGTAGGATGCTTTCATATCCTTCAATAGTAACTGAAATTCCTGTTCTTAGGTACACAGGAAATGGTGGCGGATTAATTTTTTCGAGCTGGTCTATAAAGATTGCATTAGCAGAAGCCACACTGAATAGGTTAGCCGCTAGCGGAGAAAACACTTGTTTGCTTTGCTTACTAAAAGTGGCCATTGCCAAAATCGCCCTTGCCTCATTTACTGAATGACGCGAATAGAGATGCGAACGAAGTTTGTTTAGGTCGGTAGACGTACGAGCCACCTCATACGATTGTGGAACTAAAAGCGGTGAATGATCTTCTTTCTTTGGCATCGCCTCGCCATCGGGTCCGGGTGTTCGTGGCTTTTGCCTGATAGGTGCATATCCATTGCCCGAGCGTGCAGTGCCAAGCACTCCGTCCCGATTACCTTCATCACCATCCCACATTAATCTCTTCAGTAAATCATCCTTATCATCCTCAGATTCATCATCTATCGAAGCCAATTCTATAAATCTTTTCTCTTGTTTGTCGGGCTTTGTATACGTTTTACCTACAGGGGCTGGTTTATTTCCTCCAGTCGGTTTAGGGCGATTGGAGCTCGAGGATGGAACTCTTCCCGGACCTGACCTTCGTGGATTATAAACTGTACTCCGAGGATTAATTTTTAAACGTATTTTATACGTAACTTTCTTCACTAGTTCCTTTACTTTATCAAAGATATTTAACCCCAAAAGGTCCACATTTTCGATCGGGCTATTACCTGCAAATTGATAAGGACTAAGGCCGAGTTCCAACTCCGCAAGAGGATCAATCCCATGGAATCGACCTAAAACCGGATCATATTGACGAAAGCCAATATCTTTAAGCCCTAAACCTTGAGCAGTAACTAGTCCCTCGTAATTAGTGTTGCCACGCTGATAAGAGGTTTCTTTGATGGAAAGACCAAAAGGATAATAATCATCACTCTGAATTACTGGCGAGTGAACATGCGTGATTGTCAAGTCATCAAAAAATACATCAACAATTTTATCATTTTCATTTGATAAGAATACATATATATAACCGGGAACCCTGGCTAATGCAGTTAACTCCAATTTATCGTGCGGAACATTGCTTCCCGTTTCAAGAGCGTTGGTGCTAATCTGATCAAAACCAAAATCATAAGGAACATAATTCTTATCAAACAGAATATAATTCAAAAAGGCTTTTGGTGCTGCAGCGTTTTCCCACTCATCAGATCCAATAAAAGGACCCGGAGCGTAAATTGAATTTAGCGATTGATACGCCTTAGCAGCTTCACCCGTTGATAAGGCTGATAGTCCAAAAGAACTGGAAATTGCTGTCGCAATCTGTCCAGCAACATTTGTGTTGTTAGTTGTTGGCGTATAGTACTTTGCATATACGGAGAGTTTAATCGTATCCCCGGGAACAACATATATTGATTTAGCCAGACCTACAATATCATTTGAACCGGCCGCGCTGAGTCGCTGAGATTTTTCACCGCCAACGGTGTGGTTATATAGGGTAGTAGAAATTCGATTTGCTTTATCATAACTCGGGTTAAAATCAGCCGATTCACCTTGCAAATTCGCATCTTCGTAAGTCGCGGTAACGATAGTTTGATCAACCTTAGTTGTAAAAGTTACTCGTATGTTATCCAAATGATCTTTGATGTAGTATTGATATTCCGGGTGACTTGCATTTAGCACCACTTTGCCTTCTTCAAAGGCAAGATGTTCTAAAGCACCATTGACATATACAAATTGTCCTGCAAAATCAATTGTGCTAGATGCTGTAGTGGAGCCCGCCTGATAGACTTCTTCTTTCAGTTTAATTCCATCTGCAGAATAGACACTTTTAACGGTGGCACCATCTGACTTATCGATCTGTGAAATAAGATTCAACTCATTATATTGAAAAGAACTAATTCCTTTGTTGAGATCTTTCTTTAAATTACCAACAAGGTCATACGTAAAATCTTCATCTGTTTTATTTCCATCATAAAATCCTAATCCGGCAAAACCATAATCGAAAACACTCTTCAACTGATTACCACGACCATATTTATATTGAAGATGATCCAGGTTTCCTAAACTTGATTTTCTCAGAATTGAATTAAGATTTCCGTTTAAGTCGTATGCAATTTTCTCTTCGTTATTTTGACCCGGTTGCCATAGTGTGGATTTTGCTTTATTAAGTGCGTTGGTCAATCTACCTAAAGCATCATACTCAAGTGTATAGGCTTGCTCTGTTAAATGGCCGAATGTTGGCAGACCTAAGCCTTGGTTTTGGCTCCATTGGATTGCTGATGGCGTACCATCAAATAGAGGCGTATTAGCAATATCTGCTTGCAGTTTTTCATAGTGTAAATTCATTCCAAAGTAATCTTTGGGGCCACCATCCGCGCTGTTTAAATCAGCATTATTAATTCGAGACAGCCAGCCTCGTATAGTATACCGATAGTCAACCTGCTGCTTAAATGATGCACCCTGATTAATGGAGTGCAGATTTTTTGTAACTAATTCGCCAATCTCATTGTACTCATTTTTAGATATAAGAATGGTGGATTCACTGCCTATTTTTTGCCATGTTTTTAATAACCGCCCCGCATGATCATAATCAAAGGTTCGGAGCACTTTTCGCTCTGCAAGAGTCGGGATAGCGTGCATGGTATTCGTTGCGAGCACGTTGCCTGTAAAATCATACATCGTGGTATGGCAATCTTTTCCTCCCTTATGATTATCCGTGATAGTTTGGACCGTTCTATACTTATCATCATAATAGACCACACTCAATAAAAATGTGGTAGAACCTAATATCTTAGTTTTAGTGCCTGTTAATTGACCCTTCACAAGTTGATTCCAATCAGCCTGATTATAGGTTCCTGTTGGTGTAGACTTTTCTTCCAACTGACTAGGTCGATAATCATTGGCAGGGTCATTGCTGTATAGTGCTTTAAAGCCATAATCATCATAATACGTTACCGTGAGGTATTGATTGACATCGCTTACCGGTGGATAGCTTTTGTTGTCATAGCCGTGTACCGCTCCACTGCTGCTAAATGTCTCATACCAACTTCCGTTGTTGGTGGCTAGATTATCATAGTATGTGTTGACCACTCCTTGCATGGTGGCCTGATCGACCGTGCTGCCGTGAGTGTAAATCCCGGTCAGTACCGGACGATTCAACGCATCGTACTTTGTAAACGTCCATTGGTTCTGCAGGCGCTGGTTGCCATCCTGGGTCATCACAAGGCGATCTCGGTTGTCGTACACCATGTATACCCAGTCCGCTCCAGGTATTTTTTTGTGGCTCATTCGTCTGCGGCCATCGTACTTGTACAAAAACGCAAATTCGTTGAGGGCATAGTTAAGTTGGCTCTCCACTTTAGCGCTGCCATTCATCATCGCTGTGCAACTGCCCAGCATGGCTTGTACGGTATAAGTTCCTTCCGTACTCGTGTTCCAAGAAAGTGAATAGCCTGTTCCGGCTATAGCAGAACCGCTGTTCACACCATTCATTTGCAATTGGTAGCTGGTGCTTGTCACCGAGCCGCTCAGTCCAACACTGGCCGGAACCGTAGTTGTGTACATTCCTCCGCCTGTGATATCATATACTACCGGAAAGGGGTTGATCGTAGCCGTTACAGCCGTACGTGTAGCGCTCTCGCAGTTGTTGCTATTGGTAATGGTTACATAATACGTAGTTGTAGCTGCGAGTGCCGGGATGGTAAAGACATTCGTGGTCTGTGCGGCTGTGCTTGTTTGCAACAAGTTGCCCCCTGTGCTGGCATCATACCATTTGAAGGTTCCGGCTGTCGCGCTATTGGCCGTCAGCGATACCGTGCCCGGTCCACAACGTGAGCCTGCCACTATCGTGGGGGCGGCCGGTACTGCATTCACGGTTGCTATCACCGCTTTGCGTGGAGTGCTCTCGCAAGTGGCATTGCTGAAGGTAACATAATACGTGGTAGTAGTGGAAACCGATAAAGGGTAGCTATCGGTGGTTTGTGCTGCTAAACTCGTGCGTAGCGGGGTGCCACCAGTCAACGCTGCATACCATTTAAAAGTGCCTGCGCTCGCGCTATTGGCGGTAAGAGTCACGGAGCCGGAACCACAACGTGAAGCAGCCACCGTTGTCGGGGCTGTTGCCAAAGGGTTGATAGTAGCTACAATTGCTTTCCGAGGGGTACTTTCGCAAGTGCCATTGTTAAACGTCACATAGTAGGTAGTGGTGGTACCAATGGATACGGTGGTATAAGTACTGCTGGTACCTGAGGTGCTCGTATGCAAGAGCTGTCCACCCGTCAATGTAGTGTACCAGCGGAACGTACCCGCAGTGGCGCTGCTCGCGCTCAGCGCTACGGTGCCCGTGCCGCAGCGGCTGCCGGGAGTTACACTGGGTGCTGTAGCAGGTGAGTTCGCATTCACTGTAGCGGTTATTGCTGTGCGGCCACTCTCGCAGTTGCTGCTGTTGGTCACGCTCACATAATAGGTGGTGGTGGTACTAAGTGAGACTGCCGTGAAGTTATGGGTGGTTAGGCCTGCGGTGCTGGTTTGTAAAGGACTTCCTCCGGTAGCAGCACTGTACCATTTAAACGTGCCTGCTGAGGCACTGTTGGCGGCAAGCACTACGTTGCCCGGGCCGCAGGTAGAACCTGGTGTAACTGTAGGTGCTGCAGGTACGGTGTTGATGGTAGCAACTACGGCTCTGCGCGTGGCACTCTCGCAGTTGTTTGCATTTGTGATGGTGACATAAAATGTGGTGGTGGTGCTGATGGTGGGTGCGTAGTTGTTAGTCGTTAACCCGGATGTGCTGGCTTGTAATAAAGAGCCACCTGTTGATGCGCTATACCATTTGAAAGTACCCGCGGTGGTGCTATTAGCCGTGACAGTTACGGTTCCAGCTCCGCATCGCGAACCGGCCACTACCGTGGGCGCAGCCGGTATGGAATTAACGGTAGCAACTACCGGTGTCCGGGGTGTACTCTCACAGGTGCCATTGTGAAAGGTTACATAGTAGGTAGTGGTGGTTGAAATTGAAACAGTGGGATAGCTACTGCTGGTAGCTGAAAGGCTAGTTTGAAGGGCTGCGCCACCTGTTGCTGCATTATACCATCGGAATACACCTGCGGTTGTGCTGCTCGCACTCAGCGACACGGTGCCCGTGCCGCAACGGCTGCCGGGGGTTACCGTAGGTGCTACGCCACATTGTGAATATCCGGTGTAAGCCATGATGCTCATCATCACAACCATTAGTATTTTCTGTACTTGAATCATCATAAACTGATGTTACTTATTTTAAATATCTCTCTTCTAATTAATTGGCGGTGATCGCTTTCATGGCCTCGGGAGGTAATACGACTACTAGGTTACCCAGTGCATCGTAGATATAGTAAGTGATTGCATACTGTGTTGCGTCTGCTTTCACTTTCTTGCAAAGGATGCGTCCTTCCTTATCTACATATTCCACTACTTCATTATTATGTTCATCGTAGGTATGGTTAGCGTGCAATTCATTAGCCGGATAATACAGATTAGTCCCAGTGACAGCGCCCGTAACTTCGTCATAGGACAGCCGCAAAACTTCGTTGGCAGTATTCAATTGATACCTCTTTTTGACCGTATTGTCGGCCATCGAATATGGGTCCGTATTAGGTTGCCAGGCTGTTCCCGGAGCACCTTGTTTGATCACGCGACTCAAAGGAGATGGTTCCAAAACAGATTCACTGTAAGGCTTACTATCCATGGCCACTTTATTCAGTGCATTGGCATAGGTCGTGGGCACATAGTTGCCGTTGGCATCGAATAGATTTGTCTTATAAATCCCATCATTTCCGATGGTTATTGGAAGATACTTTCGCACTTCTCTTCCAAAATCATCATAGATAATTGGCTGAACGATATCTTGTTTATAAGGGGAACCTTGCAGTGTAACACTTTGAATGGGTCTTCCCAACCCATCTACATATTGAATGGTTTGGCTGCGGCTTTCGATCGGCAAGTCAGGTATGGCACTCTCATTGGTAACCGAAGTCAAAAATGAGTTGGACACTAGGTAATTCATATTGAGGCCCTCCAATTGTCCTTGCAATGAAATGGTGGCATTGGCACTTCCTACTACATTCGCTTTGGTAACCGTTAAAGAATAATTGCCGGGCGATGAGGTAGCATAGGTTTGATTGGTGGAAAGGATTTGGTTAGAAGCATTTTTCCAGGAGTAGGTAGCAAAACCACTTCCTCCGTCCAAAGTCACCTTCCCGACAGAAATACGCGGGCTTGATGGGGTGATCGTTGGATTAGCGTGAAGGGTAACCACCGATGTTACCGGGACACCTGAACAACCTCCAGCAGAAGGAGTAATCACATAGGAAGCAGTACCTGAACCCGTGAGCGTTTGAACAATGGTTGAACCCGTGCCACTGGTACCGCCACTTGCATTGGTTTGATTGACGGTCCACGCAAAAGTAGTTCCGCTCACATTATTCGGATTCGTAATCGCAACACTCGTGCTCTGACCGGAAAAGATTCCTTGGTTAGCAGCCGATACAGTTGGTAATGGTTTGACACTGGCCGTTACAGTCAGCGGTGTGCCATTGCAACTTCCTTTCGTGGGGGTAATTCGATAGACGGCTGTACCTGTTGTGTTGGAAGTAGCAGTAAGCACCTGACTAATGCTTGTGCCGCTACCTGAAGTGGCGCCACTCACATTTGTTTGTGTCACGGTCCACGCAAAAGTAGCACCTGCTGTTCCGGTGATGCCAATTGAAGTAGATTGTCCCGAACAAATTGATAGGGCACTTGCTGTAGCGATGGGAGGTGATACATCTACATAGATGGTAGCCAAACTCGTGGCGCTCCAGCAACAAGGTGTTGATGCATTTTTGAGTGCACGCAAATAATAGGTTCCACTAGTTGCAATATTTAAAGTAGCGGCTGAGCCAAGGCTTGTGCTTGTGCCATTCGGATCTGTTTGCCAATACCAAGTATCTGAGGTAGGTGAACTGTTTCGGGTGATGGAGCCTGTTCCACAACCGGTGACGTATGTAAAAGTGGTTGAGGGCGTTGTAACCGATCGGCAGGTAACAGTTACCAACGGCAATGTATAAAGAACAGTCGATCCATCGCGCAGTGTAACCGTGCTTGTTCCGGGGCAATCGAAACGAATCGAGGCAGAGTGGTTTAATCCCGAGTGGGTTTCACTCAGCAACACGCCATTATCTACTGACCAATTGGGATTGGTGAGCACAACATCATCATACAGCGTAAAACTTCCGGTGGAGCCGGCAAATAGTGATGTGGGTCCCGTGATGGTCTGCGCAAAAGTTCGCCATGCGCAGAACTGACTGAACAGAACAATGAGTACAAAAAGAATAGAATGCTTTCTCATAAAATTAATCTACGGGAGTAATGGTTGTAACTCGAAACCGGGCGCGCATGGCTTGCGGATTGCCGGAGGATAAATCAATGGTAATAAATACACCTGCCGCTGTGCGTTCAAACAAGGCCGTGCCGGTCAGGTTATCTTTTGTGATTTGAAAGGTATATTGACCCAAGGTTGCTACATTATTCCATAATCCGGAAGAGCTTGCAACTGTCAATATACTCGTGATAGTACCCCCTTTCTGTAACCATTGAATGGGCTGCGAGCCATTGGATTGAAAAGAGCACTGATAGGCAAATGTTTCATTCGTTTTCAAATCGGTCATTTCATCTACTTGCCAGCGAAGCGGAACGGTAGTGATATCCTGTGCCAACATCCGTTGGGTGATGAGAAGAAAACTCAAAGCAAAAATGTATTTCATAAGTATTACTGCTTGTAGTTGTATTGAAATGTTTTCAGAATCTGACCCTGATCGTCTTTGATCAATCGCAATCGGTTAAAGGGATCATATTCATAGAACATGCTCCTGTTATTGGGGTCTGTTGCCGACAGAATACCGGCACCGGGCTGATGCGTGTAAGTGGACATCATCGCATCGGCCGGAGCAAATCGTATCTCATCTACCTGACCTGACAAGTTAATATCAAATAGCGTAGCAGAACTGGGAGCTACTGGTAATGTCTGCAATGACCATTTACCTGTAACGAGGTCCTTCAACCAATAGGTTAATACGTATGCCTTATTGGGTGTTAGTCCTGTAAGTTGTTTGGTAAATCCGGTTGTGCTGCTAAGCCGTCCCGTTCGACTATCGCCTGTTGCAGAATTTCCACCTTGTTCTTCAAACGAGGTATGAAAAATCTCGTTAACCGAGGCGTTCTTTACTTCTGCGATGAGCAATTGTCCATTGTATCCCCATATAAAGGAAACACGTGTATCTCCTTCTCGTGATATTTCAGTAGGGTTTCCATAGTCATCATATTGATGATACCGAATCCGGTCTTCCAGAGGATTGGTTCCGCTGGAGAATTTCATTTTATCAGGAACAATCAGGGTATTATAGCTGGCAGTGGTGATCGTGCGGTAATCCGTTTGCTGCATAAAGTCAGGAGTATTATTGCCAAACGTTGATTCAATTTTAATCGGTTCCGCTATTCTATTTTGAGCCACCAGGGTGGACCAGATTGGCTGGGAAGGATTTGCGGTTGCCATTTCAGGCGCGTAGTAGAGGCGAGTAGTATGCACCACGCCATCGCTGCCTTTTGTACGCATGCGCGTTACCTGATAATGATTCATGTTTTCATATAAATTACGAGTATACGTTACCAGCGAATCGGATTGTGCATACGAAACTGAAACACTGCTATCCTGCCTTACCCACCATCGCGAATAGAGGTATTGCTGTTTTTTATAATCTTGCCCAAAGTGACGACAATAGATGATATTGTAGACACGCCTAAGTACAGCTACCCGCCCATCTGTTCCAGAATGACTAATTGATACATCTGGAATGCCTTGATTTTTCCACTCGTCATGTAATATTTGTGCCGGATGACTACTACTTGGGAAGCCTGTGTCAGAAAATAGACGCGCGACTATTATGCCCGTTGCGACACAATGAGTGATTGTCCACTCAGCTCCGGGAGCCCATGATGATGAAATGAGCGGGTCGTCTAATTCATAAAACTCTTCGGAAGGAACATTGTAAAACGTCTTAACCGTCACATCTTTTACAGTCGATTTGTTAGAAGCAAAGTAGAATCCGATTACTCCGGGGGCTACGGTTGATTGAGTTATGTAATTTCTTTCCTGATTCAATAATTCTCCGTTCTTACTGAAAATCCACTTTTGCCTAACCTTTCCATTTAACAAATTCTTTTTTGAAAAGCCACCGCTGTAATTGTCTTTGTTATCGTAAAAGCGAGTAACGGTATAGCCATTATTGTTTCCATTGCGATCAAATGAAACTTCAGAAACAACCGGATAGGTGATAAAATAATTGGATTGTATTTGGTTCGAGCCATATCGGTGAATGGAAGTACACGTTTGAATCTGAGTCATGTTGTTATCAGGATCCATCATTTGCTCAAATGATTTGGCCTCTTCAAAATTGATATCTGCATGTAGCGTACCTATCGTCTGGTTGGAAGAAACAGAAACATAACCGGGAGTGATAGAGGCAGCCGGCACATTGCGCAAATCTCCATAGTAGAAGTAGCGATCTGAAACAACTGATTGATCGGCATCTTTATCCTTAATATTAAAGACGCGCATACCTGCACCATTAGCCTGCGTGATCGTAGAAGTAATAGTTCGGGTTCCAATAATCTCTACAGAAATCGTAGTAGATGGCATGGTATTCATTATTACAATCTGATAATAACCTTCTTCAGGGAATAGAATTTCCTGATCTAGATAAAAACTTTCAGCAAATCCTTCATACTTAAAATAGACCGCATCTCTAGGGTAATCGTTTATTAAGTCGCAAACTTTGCGCATCCCTGTTCTTGGGTTCATTCCAGCATAATAAATTGCTATTAAATACATGTGGTTGTTTGGATTGTCATTTGGATTTGAGTTGGCTACATTCACTCGGAGTTTATAGGGACGTGGTAATGGAATAGCCGAAGGTGCGAAATAAAATGCTTGTTGTACCCCCTTTGGCTTTAATGATGTTTTATCATCACACATCACCGGGGTGATATATTGCATTGGGTCTGTAGGGTCTGTTCCTCCCGTCAATGATGCCCCACCAATTAAAAACTCCTCATCAAAAGAAGTTGAGTAAGTGGTAGGCGCAAGTGTATGAGGTTGATAATAAAATTCGCTGGTACCCCCTGTAGGATATTGAATCTTTGTGAGGGAACAGGCTACTGTGTGAGAGAAACTAGGAAATCGATTGGCTCCCATAAAATCAAGGCTTCCATAATCCAAGTCATAGTTGTATGGAATCAACGTGGCATTACTCGTCATTCCATTATAGTACCCCCAGAAATCCTGCGCCATTGATTCGCGTGAGGGTAATTCTAAAGAGTTGTAGGTAAATACATATTTCTGCGGTGGAATGGTGCTGGTAGAGCCGGCATAAATCTCTACACTATCTAGGCGCAAACGCAATTCCTTTTCTTCGTTGGAGGGCGCCCCGAAATAGGTATGATTCAGTTTATACATATTCAACAAGTTGCCTGTTGCCCCATAAATCAAAATCTGATTCAGGGTGTTTTTACCCTTCAAATCCTGGCGTTCAGCACCCGGAAAAAAATCAGCTCGTAGTTTATTGTTCACCACAATGGAAGAGAGCTCCTTTTGCGAAATCTTGTAAGTAGGACTTACTGAAACAAGCGTCTCATCAACTCCACAAGGAAACCAGTTGGGTGCACCACTTGCTGGAAAATCGTTACGAGTTTCTGCACGTCCGGCCAACTGGGGCTGTTCCCACTCAGGAATTGTCGTATAATTAAATTGAACCACATCGCGGTTATTTTTTGTAACCACATTGGTAAGTACCCAGGCGGAATTGTAGGAACGTTGCCCTTCTGCGCCATCTACATCATATACCCAAGTCTTCTCGGCTTCACTGAATGTATAAGTGGTACCAGCTGCATCCACAATCTCCCATCCCATAATAACCTGTGAATATCCCATAGTCTGAAAAATCGGGGTTGCCTTGATCTCAGGAGAATCGATGCAATAGGCGGTGTTATTGGTGTAATCAATAAAAAGGGTGCCGGATATTCCCAAGGCATTGAACGAATAGGTGTCCGGCTGAATCTCATATTTTAATCCCGCGGGTTTAGTCACTTCATACATAAATGAGAAATAGCGCGCTAGCTGACCTGGGGGATAGATAGAAGCCCCGTTGTTTCCGCCTGCGGGTGAAGCCGTAAAATCTCTTACAAATTCATAATCAGATTTAACAATTGGGTGATAAAATGGAATATAACTAATGGTTGCTCCAATATAGTCGTCCGGCAAGCCATTTACTTGGCGCGTTACCATGCCATTGGCCGCTAAACTCCAGCCCAAACCCACAGACGTAGCGGTTTGCTCTACTTTTATACCGGATGCATCATAATTGAGTGACACCGGAATTTGTATCTCACGACCATTTATCGTTGCGATAGGCACGGAGATATTGGGGGTGCCGGAGTAAATATTTGCCGGAGTGTTCCCAAACTTCGTAAACGCCTGAGCTTCCGGTGAAGGAGGCACTTTCACTAAATCTTCCACTTTTGGTACGGAGTACTTATTATTCTTTCCTCCTGCATCCTGGCCAATACCCTTCACTGTAGTACCAAGAATGAAACATCCTACAATGACTGCTTTTACTAACTTCATATCATCTATTTACTTTTTTTAATTTGATCACTAAAATGGAAAGTTAACAAACACCTTACAGAGTTATATATAAAATAAGTATGTAAGAACTAGCAATTATCCTTCAAACTACTTTTATCTTCTTTACTGGACTGGGGGATTCCAAGATGGGAAATGCGGAAAGAAGTAGTCTGCATGAATTAAAATATTCTCCACAAAGAAAATTGATAAATGGTACTAATTCAAGAGCAAAAAAGTGAGAGAGGATGACATGTAAGATTTTCTCACAAAGTAAAGAAAAGTACCTCCCCCCCACTACCCAACTTATTGGGTATTGACTTCATCCAAAAAATTACAGGTACCCACTTTTCACAAAAGTTATCCACATTTTGAGTGAGATTATTTTTTTGTGATGGTGTAATGAGTATGTAAGGTTTATGTCGGATTTGTCACTTTTAAAGCTATTTGTTACCGTGTTGATGTCCGAAAATCCGATAAACAACAATCTGTCATATTTCAACCAACCAAATTCCAGCACGGTTCTGGAACTTCTTGTTCCCTGTTCTATTTTACACAACGACTCCGTGGAATAGATTAAATTTCGAACTTTTATGACAGTCTTGTGAAACAGATTTTCTTTCTGCTGCTTCTATTAAGTGTTTCCGTTGCTTATCCACAGCGAATCATTACCACATTTGCCGGAAACGGATTATCCAACGGTGGCGTAGGAAATGATTTGCCAATTACCTCCGCGGTATATCCATTTGACCTTGCATTTGGTCCGAATGGAGATCTTTACTTTTCGGAGTTTAGTAGCTACAGTATCCGCAAAATAGACGTTAAGCTTGGTAAAATTTCAACGGTGGCCGGAAATGGAACCCAAGGATTTAGCGGAGATGGAGGCCCTGCTACATCGGCTCAATTCAATGAACCCAGGGGGATTGCGGTAGACGAAGACGGAAACATTTACATTGGCGACTATTGG